>CAUEKL010000004.1 GCA_959018215.1 uncultured Gemmiger sp. | reverse complement strand
ATGATTGTCTGGTTGAGAATCGTCTCGAACAGGCGGCGATCCTCCCGGGAGAGAAGCTGTTCTTCCACTTCCCGCTGACTTTCCAGCCGCCGGATGAAGTCCAGCAGATCCAGCCGCTGGCCGTCCAGGTAGAGTTCAATACAGACGCGGCTGCGCAGCCGCCCTTCCTCACTGGAAAACAGCGGCTGGATTCCTATGCGGTAAGTATTCAGCGTGCTGGCGATCCGCATATTTTTCTCCAGGGAAGTCCGCAGATCCTCCGGCCCCAGGTTGCGGTCCTTCTGGCGGATGTGATCCCGGGCGGCTTCTGCCTGCCGCCACAGGGGCTCCTCCCCCCGTCTCGGCTGACCGGGGCCGCGGCAAAGTTCTTCCTCAAAGATCTGACGCAGCGTTTCTTCGTCCCCGATGGCCTTTTGCAGGTCCTGCTTTTTCCGGGCCAGGTCAGGGCCCTGGTGGTCCAGATCGTTTTGCCGCAGCTGCATCTGCGTATCGGTATCATGGTATTGTTTCTTTGCCCGCTCCAGCGCCCTGTTCAGCTCTTCCAGCTTCTGGGCAAGAGCCTGAACTTCCGGACGGGCCAGGTAGCGCTCCAGCTCCTCCAGGGCGGCTTTTGTCTTGCGCTGTTCGGCCTGCTGGCGGCGGACCCGGTCGGTGCAGGCCAGCAGGTCCTCACTCAGGGTATCCAACTGCTGATCCAGATCCAGAACCCGGCTCTGCCACAGCTCCAGCTTTTCCTTGCCCTCCGAAATGGTCCGGTACTGCTCCCGGTATTCTTCGCACAGGTCCACCATCTGCCCATGGGTGGCGGCATCCTGTTCATAGGGAAGTCCCCGGGTCAGCGGCAGGATCTCGGCGCGCAGATCGGCCAGCTGTTTCTGCTGCCGCTGGACCTGCTGCGTGCAGTCATCCAGGGTCCGTTCCCGGCGCTCCACCTCGTCCCGCTGTTTGGCGGCCAGGTCCAGTGCCGTCGCAAGATCAGCAGTGGTGGGGCGGGCTTCATAGTCCTGCTGAAGCTGCCGCCGGGCCGTCTCGTTCTGGTGCAGACGATCCCGAATCTCTTCCAGTTCTTTCTGTTTTTCTTCCATCTGTCGGGCAAGGGCCTGGATCTGCCGCCCCCGGTTGGCCCGCCGGGCCGAAGCGCCGATATACCCGGCAGGCTGCTGAGCCACGCTCCGCCCCTGCAGCACACCCTGGCGATACCGGCCGTCAGCGGCAAACCAGGCATGGCCCTCCGGCTGCTCTGAAAGACAGGATAGAATGCCGGCTATGTCGGCCCACGGGGGCAGATTCTGCTCCGGCTGCAGGGGCAGCGGCGCTGCCGCCGGGGACAGGTCCTTCAGGCAAAGGAAGTGATCGGGATGTTCGGCCAGCAGTTCCGGCATCTCTGCCAGTGTTTCCAGCGGCACCACCAGCGCGTCGAGAATCCCTGCATCCGCCAGCTGTGCTTCCAGCAGGGCGCGGCGTTCCGGCGGCAAGTCCGGCGCAAAATCCACCAGCTCGTAAAAGGAGGCATGGGGTACGCCGCGCTCACGCAGATAGGCGCGGGTGGCCTGCACCGCCTCGCTGCGCTGGGGCGACAGGTCTTTCTGTTTTTCCAGCTCCCTGCGGCGGGTAGCCAGCTCGTTGAGCTGCTGCTGGCTGTCCTTTTGTTGCCGGTCCAAAAGGGCATATTCCTGCGCCAGAGGCGCGGAAAGCCGCTGCAGCGCTCCGTTGAGAATCTTCTGCATCTCCTGTTCCTGGGCCAGCCCTTCGTAGGCGGTGACCTGGGCAAAGAGAGCCATCACTTCCTCATGCCGCAGGCAAAAGACCTGGGTCGGTTCTTCCAGCGCTGCAAAGGCTTCGCTCAGCTCATCCCGCATGGTGCCCACCGTGCGCTGGGCCTGTTCCCACTCCGCTTGGGCGTGGTGCAGGGCTCGCGCGGCTGCATCCCGGTCTTGCTGGTACCCGTCCAGCTGCCGCAGGGCTTCCTCGTGGCGGCGCAGCAGGCCCGTCGCCTTGCGCAGACGGGCGGCAAAGCGGGCAATTTCTGGCTGTTCCTGCCGGAAATCCACCGCCTGCAGTGTGGCAGGATGCCCGGGGTAACGCAGTTCCTCATTCTGCTCCCCCAGTTCCCGAAAAGCCTGTTCCAGTTCTTCCCTCTGGTCATCACAGCGTCGTGCGGCCTGACGGCGGTCCCGTTCTTTGGCGTCCAGCGCATTCTGTTTTCTTTGTTCTTCCTTCTGTTCCTGCTCAACAGCTTTCTGCTGCTGTGCCACCTGGAGGCGGCATTCCTCCTTGCGGCGTACCGTGCTGTCCAGATCACTGCCCTCCCGCAGAACCTCCAGCTGACGGGAAAGTTCCCCCACCTGCCGTTCCGCCTCCTGGTGGCCCGCCCGGGCCGTCTCCAGCGCCTTTTGTGTCAGGGCAACTTTGTCTTCCAGGCTCTTTACTTCGGCCTGCCGCTGCTGGGTGAACTGACGGGCTGCCAGATAATACTGGCCTTTTTTGCCCAGCACATACTGGTTGTAGCGGGTATACTCGTTGCGCAGCTGGCGGGCCTCCTGCAAGCTTTGCCCCAGTGCTTCCAGCCGGTGCTGGATGGTGTCCATCTTTTCCATGGAATTGACCATGGGGGCAATGTCCTCCTCGCTCAACGGCTGCAGGGAATCGTTCAGGATCACCTGCACCAGCCGCGGGGAAAAATCCTTGCTCAGTTTGGGTTTGCGCAGCTGGATCAAAAGGCGGAGCAGCCGGTCATACTGCTCCATTTCGGCAAATCCGAAGAGCATCCGGTTGACCATCTGTTTGTAGTCGCTGCCCCGTTCCACCCAGTTTTCGCCGTCGCCAAACCGGTTGTGGACCTCCTGCCTGGTGAGGGAGATGTGCTGGGAACCCTTGGTTTCAAACAAAGCGAAGTCCTCCGGCCCGACGCCGATGCGCCGGCCGTCACTCAGGCAGAATCCCCAGAAGTCCACCGTGGGGCTGCTGCGCCGGGCGCGCAGGCCTACCACCAGGGTGCGGTAGAGCCTAGTTTCCGGCTTGATGAATTCCAGATAGAGATAGCCGGTGCTTTCCTCCTTCTCCTCCCCCAACAGGTAATAGGACATTTTGCGGTCCTTGCTGCCGAAGGAATCCAGCCGGTAGGGATGCAGATCGCCGTCCAGCATGAAGGGGATAAAGCTCTGGGTGGTGACGGACTTTCCCGCGCCGTTCTCACCCCGCAGCAAAAGGCGCCCCTCGCTGAAGGGGAACTCCTCCCAGTCATAGAGCCAGAAGTTTACAAAGCCCAGCTTGTTCATCCGCCAGCGTTCCTGCATGGTTGTCCCTCCTTATCGTTTCCGGGGATAGATTCCCTGCCACAGGGCAAAGCCCGGCTGCAAAGTGACGACTTCGCCCTGCACAACGGCAAAATTCCAGTAGCACAATTCATCCAAAACTTCCTGGGTGAGTGCTGGAAGGTCTTTTTCGGCCACGGTTTTGCCCCACTGGTCCTTGTATTCCTGCCGCAGGGCTTCCAATTCCCGGGAAAAGGCCTCCCGCGTCAGATGCACCCGGTCGTCCGGGTCCCGGGAAAATGCCCCGCACTGGATTTTTTCGCTGAGCCTCTCGGAGAGCAGCAGTACAATATCACTGCGCATCTGGTCCCGGGGGAAGCAGTTGCCGCAGGGCTCGCCCTCCTCCGGCAGGAAGAAGGCACCGTTGTGATAGATCTGCAGTTTGCCGCCGATGGTTTCATCCAGATTCCGCTGCAGAATGCCCCGTTGATTCTTGATATAGGCATAGAGGGAATCGGCGGGGTCCTCCCAATAAACTGCCGGGGCCAGCGCCAGCTGCCGGTAGACGCGCCAGGTGCGGAAGGTGCCCCGCTCCTGATCGGGGCCGTCCTCGGGCGGATTTTCAAAATCCCGCACCGAGGTATACCCGGTGATATCCCGATGAAAATGTACACTGAAATACCGGCACAGCCCGGTATTTTCATAGAGCACTTCCTGGTCCTGGTGAGCGGCGAAGCCGTCGCTTTCCCCCTCAAAACTGCGCAGCAGGCCCAGGCGCTCGGCATATTGCAGCACCCGCACCAGCGAGGTGCGGCAGGAATACCTCTCCCAGGAAAGGTCCGGCAAATAGGGCTTTGTGTAGGCCAGCACCGCCTGGGTCAGCTCGGAGAGCAGAAAGCGCTGGCCGTCATCCTTGTCCTCCAGCAAAAGCAGGACTCCGCACAAAAGACAGTAGTCCTGCACCTCGGTGAATTCCGGGATCCCGAAGGCTTCCTGCGCCCGGGCCGGTTCCTTCACCAGGCGGATCACCTGCTCGGTGCAGATCACTTCCCAGCCGAATTGCTCCCGCAGCGCCCGGCGCAGGGCAGGCAGTTTGCGGCGCACCTGATAAAAGAGTTCCCGGTCCTCCTCCCGACGGATCCAGAACCGGTCCAGCAGTGTGCGAAATTCATCCATGGGCGGGCGCCTCCTCAAATTCCAGACAGTAGGCGGGCATGGTCAGGTCTCCGTCGGTACAGTGCAGCACACAGGTCTGGCCTGGCAAGCAGGTCAGGCGATAGGCCTGGCCAAATTCGGTGCGGGCGGATTTGCTGACATTGGCGTTGGCCTTCACCACCCAGTTCAGAAGGCTCATCCGGATTTCCGGCGTGACCACTTCCTCTAATGTCGAAAAATCCAGCCGGCCTTTGCGGATCAGCCGCTCCAGCCGGGCCTGCAGGGCCGCCTTTCGTTGCAGGTAGGCCTGCTTCTGGGCTGCCTTTTCAAGGCTTTTGTCCTCAAAAAAGCTTTTCTCCCGCGGGGGACGGCCGGGCCGCCGGCGGTTCCGCAGCTGGTAGAGAAAAGGTTGTCCGTCATAGCAGCTGCCTGTCTCGTAGAGATCTTCCGGTTCGATACCGGTGAGATGCACCGCCCGCTGGGCGCCGAACACCATGCCGGAAAGCCGCCGGGCATCGGCCAGGGTGGGACAGGCGGCAAACAGCTCCAGGAATTTTTTGTATTCCGCCTTCCGGTTGGCACCGCCGCTGTGGGCCTGCAGAATAAGTTCGGCGTTCATCAGGATCCGCTGGATGATGTCGTTGGCCAGTTCCAGCACATGTTCACTGTCGCTCTGTCCGCTCTCACCGGGCACAAACCAGCGGTAAAATCCCTGCCAGAAACCGTAAATCTCCTCCCGCAGCTGCCGGGGATAGTCCTCGGACCGCTGAATCAGCCGACCCTCCCCTTCCTGCAGCTGGGTCGCATACACCTGCTGCAGTATCGTCTCCACCTGCTCCGGCGGCAGGCTCAGCAGCATCCGGCGGATTTTCTCGGCATAGCGCTGCAGTTCCAGCACAAATTCCTGCAGATACCGTACCACCTTGTCCTTGTAGGGCAAAAACTCTGTGGTCTGCAAAATATGCCTGGCATGGGAGGAATAGAAATCCCGCAGATAGTCCTGGTACCGGTTGGTCAGCTGGCGGAAGTCCTGTTGCAGCTGATCCCACAACTGGTTCAGTGTGCGTGAGTCCGCCTCTTCCTGGTCCGCCATCCGTTCCAGAGTGTCCAGAATCCGCTCGAACAGCTGGGAGGAGAGGATCGCCGTGCGCAGATCGAGATTTTCCAGTGAAATGGTCATCCGCTCAATCTCGGTGGCCGTCTGGGACATGGAATAGCTGAACTGTTTGTTCTTGTATTCGGCGATGCTGGTGGGGCGGTGGGGATCCTGGATCGGCACCAGATTCCGCCAGCCGCACAGCGCGTTCAGGTCCTGCTCCAGTTGTTCCGCTGTGTACTGCCCAAAATGAGCATCCGCCCGCAGCAGCGCCAGCAGTTCCGTTTTGTTCAGCCGGATATGGGCCTTCTGGGATTCCAGGTAGAAGGTGCGCATGATGGCCCGGTAGCGCCAGGCGTTCTCCGCCGTGAGATAGCTGGCTTCGGGCACACTGTTCAGTGTAATGGCGTGAAATTGCATCGGATCATTCCCCCTTCCATGGCAGCAAGGGCGCTTCTTGTGGTAGTTATAACCAGTGTACCAGACGCCCTGTCCGATAAAAAGGATTTCGACAAAATTCCCCATGGATTTTGTCGATGTTCCTAAAAAATCGCGGATGAATTGTGCAATATGGGAGGTGGTTTCCATGAGCAGGGGAGGGAAAGTATTGAGAAGGCTTTGCCCATAGATTCATTCTCGTTCAGGAACAAACGATTTAAGGGCTTCGGTGGCTTATATTTTGATAATCGTCTATTTTGTCCTCTGTGTTTCCCCATACTTTGTGGAATCCGGTGCTTTCCGTTTTCACGTCACAAAACTCCGGAAAAGAACTATAAAGCACAAAAGCCTCTTATCGAAAAGATTGTATAAGCATTCGCAATCATTGCAAAAAGATACGTTTGAGCGCTTGTTTTTGATACTGAAAGACCTTGGCTATTTTAGAATCAGCTGTCCGTAGTCCAGTTGGCTGTAGTAGTCAGGTCGGAGAACTGTGACAGACAGGAAAATACAATGATACAGCGCCGGAAATTGTGTAGTGTGCACAACTTCTGGCGCTGTTTGTGGTGGTTATAAAAGAATGCTGGAACGTAAAAAACCATATACAGAACCGGCTGGGAGGAAGGAGTGGTCAGAGGGTGGTCAAGGGCCCGCATAAAACAAAGCAAGCGCGCGGGCGCTGCCGGTTCAGTCCGGCTTTTTCAGATCCTTTGTTGCCGGGTTGTCGATGAGCTTGCCGTCCCGCGTGAAGCGGGACCCGTGGCAGGGACAGTCCCAGGTGTGTTCCTGGGGGTTCCAGTGCAGGGCACAGCCCAGATGGGGACACCGTCGGGTGGTGGGCGTCAGCAGGCTGACCGCCGCCTCCCACCCGTTGACCGCCAACTGGGGATGCAAAAGGGACCGGGCGGGGGAGAACACCGCCGCATAGGGACTTTCCTTCCCCTGCACAAGATCGGTGAGGATCATGGCCGCCACCATGGAGGTGGTCATGCCCCATTTGTTGAACCCGGTGGCCACATACCAATCGGGAGTGGCGGCAGAATAACGCCCGATATAGGGCACGCCGTCCAGGCTCATGCAATCCTGTGTAGCCCAGCGGGCCACCTCCCGGGCTTCGGGGTAGTGCTGCCGGGCAAACGCCTCCGGTTCCTGCCAGCCGCCGCCCGGTTTGCCGGTGCGGTGGCCGCCGCCCCCGATGAGAAGAAGATCCTTGTAATTCCGGAAGGAGAGCCCCGTCTTGGCCTCGTCCAGATACATGCCCTCCACATCCGGCGCGTTTTTCAGGGCTATGACATAGGAGCGCTGCTGGTACAGTTTGAGAAAATACCCGCCGTGTTTGTTGATAAAAGGAAAGTGGGTGGCTACAATGATCTTTCCGGCATGGATGCGGCCCTGGTCCGTCACCGCGGTGTTTCCCGTCAGTTCCCGCACCCGGGTGTGCTCACAGATGTGCAGGTCCCGGGCGATGTGGGAGACGAATTGCAGCGGATGGAACTGCGCCTGCCGGGGAAAGCACACCGCCCCGGCAACAGAAAACGGAAGGGGCAGATTGTCTGCAAATTCCGCCGGGAAGCCCAGGGCTTCCAGGGCCTTGAGTTCCCGCCGGATCTTGCTCCGGTCGTCCAGCGAATAGGTGAAGGCCGCCTTCTCCTCAAAACCGCAGTCCATATGGCGGCACAGCTCCCGGTATTGCTGCAGGGCGGCTTCGTTGGCGTCGAGATACTGCTTTGCCCCCTCCCTCCCGAACCGGGAAATCAGTTTGTGGTAGAGCAGTCCGTGCTGGCTGGTGATCTTGGCGGTGGTATTTTTGGTGATGCCGCTGCAGATGGTTTCCGCTTCCACCAGCAGATACGGCACCCCCGCGCGGTGCAGAAAGCAGGCGCACAGGATGCCCGCCATCCCGCCGCCGATGATGAGAACCTTGGTTTCCCTGTCTTTGTCCAGGGCGGGAAAGGTCGGCTTTTCCCAGGTTTGTTCCCACAGTGATTCCATATTTCCTCCTTGCCCTTGCCGGGGTTCAATGCGCGCTTTACTGGCCGGGCTCGGCCTCCGGCACAAATTCATACACCCCGTGCTCACTTTGCAGGTCGAATACCGGTTTCCCTTTTTGGGTCAGCCTGGCCCGCAGATGTACGTTGCAGCTTTCCCGGATGGTATGGGACATTTTTCCCTGTTTCGGCGCCCGTAGCGGATGCCCTGCCTGGGCGGGGGACACATCCAGTTCCAGGGAAAGAGAACCTTGGGAAAGGTGGATGTGTTCCGGTGTGAAGGCGCGGATTCTGACACCCCGGTAGGTGGCCAGTCGATATTCTTTGCCCCGGTAGAGGATGGCACAGATGCAGCCGCGAAAAGCGAGGCCGCAAAAGGGAATCCGGGCGATGGCGAGCATCAGGGAACAGGGTCCCGGGAAATCATTGCACTGCATCCACAGATAGGAACGGGGAAAGGAGGTGCCGCTGTCGGTTTCCACATAGCCCAGGCCCCCGTCGAAGTCGTACCGGCGGCCCTCCACCGTGATGCCGCCCCGCAGGGGATGGACCATGCTGAGCACCCCGTGGCGGCACTCCATGGGAAAGAACCGGAAGGGCCCCATGATGTGGGACCCCAGGGGCGCGAAGGGCCCGTAGCGGATCTCGCCCCGGATGCCGGGCAGGCGTATATGGCACCCTCGCCGGGAAAACCGGCATCCGTCCGCCCGCAGGACGCCGCCCCGCACCACCAGATGGGATACGGGAAATTGTCGCGAACCTTCCGGGAAGATCATCTGGACAAAGGCCCCGCTCTGCGCCCGGCCGGGAATGAATGCCACCATGGCATCCCCCTTCTGATGCTTGAAATACCAGCCTGCAAAACCGTTTCGTTCCCGCATCTTCCTGACCCACCCTTTCTTTTTCCGCTGTATTCAGTATGCACCGCCAACGGTGTCTTCTATTCTGCGGCTGCTTTTTTTGCGGAAGCTTCCTGCTGGATAATGCGGAAAGGGCGGAAACGTTTTCAAACGTTTCCGCCCTTTCCAGTTTATGGGAGAAAGAAAAGAAGGATTGAATTATGATTCGGCCGGGGCATCTGCCGCTGCCTGTAGTTGTTGAATCAGCTGCTGCAGCCAGACGTCGGATTCGCCGCGCTGTACCTGTACCGACCGCAGCGGCGAATTGACCAGCATCTGGTGGAGCATTTCCTCGGTGATGGCTTCCCGGGCGGCCTCGCTGCGGGGTTCCTCCCGCCGGTCACGGTCCAGCAGTTCCTGCAAAATGGGCGCCGTGCGGGGATGGGCCAACAGCGCCCCCACCGTGGTGTTGCGGTCCACCGTCAAAGGCAGGGTCTTGCTGGTCTGCCACCGGATGGGGCAGACTGCAAAGATATCCCGGCTGGAATGGCCAAAAAGCAGCCGGTATTCCCCGGAGGCGGCGTACCACCCGGGCAGGTCGGCGCTGTACCAGGCCAGAGCCCGCTCATCCAGCGTAAAGTCCACCGTGGCGCTCTCGCCGGGGGCCAGCGCCACCTTGGCGAAGGCTTTCAGCTCCTTTTCTGGCCGGGCCGCGGCGCCGGTGTGGTCCGCCACATAGAGCTGCACCACTTCCTTGCCGAAGCGGTCTCCCGTGTTGGTCACGGTGACCCGGGCGCGGATGGCGTTCTCTTCCACAGTGGCCTGTGCATCAGAATAGGCAAAGGTCGTGTAGCTTTCGCCGTGGCCGAAGGGCCAGCGCACCGCCATCTTCTTGGTGTCATAGTAGCGGTACCCCACATAGACACCTTCTGCGTAGGTGACGCCGTCCTCGTTGCCGGGAAAATTCAGATAGCTGGGATTGTCCTCCAGTTTCAGGGGCCAGCTTTCCGCCAGGCGTCCGGCAGGGCAGGCATCGCCGTAGAGCAGCGCATCGGTGGCTTCTCCCACCCCTTCACCGCCCAGATACATACAAAGTACGGCGGCTACCTTGTCGGCCCAGGGAGTCTCCACCGGGCTGCCCACATGGAGCACCACCACCGTGTTGGGCTGTACTTCCGCCACCCATTGAATCAGTTTGTTCTGGCAAGCGGGCAGCCGCATATGGGTGCGGTCATAGCCTTCACACTCAAAGGAATCGGGCAGGCCCGCAAAAATCACCGCCGCGTCGGCCTCCCGGGCAGCGGCTACTGCCTGGTCCAGGGCGGCGGAGTCTTCCGTGTCCCCCGTCACGCCGAAGCCCGGGCAGTACTGCACCCCGTCAGGGGCCAGTTCCAACGCGCTGGACACCCGGGTGGCATTGATGTGAGAGGAGCCGCCGCCCTGATACCGGGGTGACGCCGCAAACCCGCCGATATAGGCGATCTTGGCGCCCCGGCGCAGGGGCAGCACTCCGTTGTTCTTCAACAGCACAGCGGACTCGCATTCCGCCTCTGCGGCCAGATGGTGGTCGGCTTCCCGGTCAAAGACGGCGGGGGCGTCTTCCGGCTGCCGCCGCAGCAGCACCGAGAGGATGCGGCCCGCAGCCCGGTCCAGCACTTCTTCCGGCAGAGTACCCTTCTGCACCGCCTCCACCAGAGTGCGGGTGTTCTCCTCGCAGGGGCCGGGCATTTCCAGCTCCAGACCGGCGGCCACCGCCTTCAGCTTTTCGTTGACGGCACCCCAGTCGCTCATCACAAAACCGTCGAAGCCCCACTCGTCCCGCAGGATGTCGGTGAGCAGGTGGGCGTTTTCACTGGCGTAGGTGCCGTTGATACGGTTATAGCTGCACATGACGGTCCATGGGCGGGATTCTTTGATGGCTGTCTCAAAGGCGGGCAGGTAGATTTCCCGCAGGGTGCGCTCGTCCATGTTGGAGGAGCTGCTCATCCGGCGGAATTCCTGGTTGTTGGCGGCAAAGTGCTTGATACTGGTGCCAACACCCCGGCTCTGCACGCCCCGGATGAAGGCGGCGGCCATCTGTCCGGCCAGGAAGGGGTCTTCAGAGTAATACTCAAAGTTGCGGCCGCAGAGGGGGCTGCGCTTGATGTTCACCGCGGGGCCCAGCAGCACATCCACCCCCTCGGCCCGGCATTCGTCGCCCAGAGCCCGGCCCATGCGTTCCAGCAATTGGGTGTCAAAGCTGCAGGCCGTGGCACAGCCCGCCGGGAAGCAGACCGCCTGGATGGAATCGTTGACTCCCAGATGGTCGGCTTTGTCGTTCTGTTTACGCAGGCCGTGGGGGCCGTCCGACACCATGGCCGGAGCCACCCCCAGCCGGGGCACCCCGGCGATATGCCAGAAATCCTGCCCGGCGCAGAGGGCGGCCTTTTCCTCCACCGTCATCCGGCGGAGCAGTTCGGTTACTTGCTGCTGCATACAATATCCTTTCTGCCGCGTGTCACGGCTGCCGCTGCCGGCTGACCTTGCGCCAGTCGGTGGGGGAAAGCCCCGTGGCGGCCTTGAAAACTTTGAGAAAATGCTTTTCCCCCGAAAATCCTGCCCGGGCGCTGACCTCGTTGACCCGCATGTCGGTATCGGTGAGCAGCCGCTTGGCTTCCTCGATGCGCAGATTCTGCAGGTAGCTGACGAAATTGGCTCCGGTGTATTGCTTGAACAGCAGGCTGAACAGGGAATAGTTCATCGAAACATGATTGCTGACCACTGCCATATTGATGGGGGCGCGGAAATTTTCCTGCACATAGGCCACGGCGCGGCGGATCTTCTGTTTGCTTTCGTAGTCGGCATAGTCCTGGCCGGTGCGTTGACTGATCTGTTCCAGCCACTCGGCCAGGCCCTGCCGGTAGGCCGCCGCCGAGGGAAAACTCCAGAGGGATTCAAACCGCAGGGGCGTATCTCCCTGGTCGAATAATCCCCGGTAGGCGTCCGCCAGACTGCGGGCAAAGCCTGCGCAGAGGGCGGACGCTTCGTCGGCGGAAACCTCCCCGGCCCCTGCCGTTTCCAGCAGATGGTCCAGCCGGGCAGCGGCCTCCCGCCAGCGGCCCAGCTGTACCAGACCGGTGAGCTGCTCCGCCGTGGTCTGCAGGGGCAGGGGAGCGGTTGGCGTATAAAGTCGCACCCCGCCCTCCCCCAGGAAGGACTGTTTCCAGGCAGCGAAAGCTTCGGCGTGGGCGGTGTAAAGGCTCTCCAGCCCCGTCTGGGGGCGGCTGATGCCGGTGGTGCCCTGCCAGGAATACCCCGGCAGCCGGTCGGCGGGGCCCAGCACGATGGACAGTTCCTCCATATTGTGGAGCAGAAGGGTCCCCTCCGGCAGCAGCCGGTCCTCCCGGGTGCAGACCGCCACATAAGGCTGTTCAAAGAACTGGTCGGCGTATTCCCGCAGCAGGCCGTCCTTCTGGGGATCGTCGGTGCCGTTGTTCAGCATGAGGTAGCGCAGCGCCAGCAGATACCGCTCCTGCCCGGAACGCCGAGCTTTGAGGCGGCTGTCCAGCCGGGTCTGGATACGGGCGAGAACTTCGTACAGCTTTTCCCGTTCCACCGGCTTGAGCAGATAGTCCTGCACACCGTTGCGCAGCATACTCACCGCGTAGGAAAAGTCGTCGTAGCCGGAGATGACCAGCACCAGCGGCGGATCGGGCAGGGCCTGCACCTGTTCTACCAACCGGATACCGTCCATCTCGGGCATCCGCACGTCGGTGATCAGCAGGTCCACCGGCTGGCTTTGCAGCAGTTCCAGGGCCTGGCGGCCGTCCCGGGCTTCCAGGATGGTTTCCACCGGCACAGGGGCCCGCTGCACCATGGCAGCCAAACCTTTCCGGATCAGTTTTTCATCTTCCGCAATTACAATTGTCTTCATTTGGATTTCTCCCGGTCGAATCGTTCTTCCGGAAGGGTCACCGTCACCGTGGTGCCGGTCTTTGTCCCGGACTCCACCGTGACGCCGTATCCTTCCCCGAAAGTCATCAGGATGCGTTCCTGCACATTGCGCAGGCCGATCCCGTTGCCGGTGGCCGAGGGCAGGTCCTGTTCCCCGGCAATGCCCCGGCGGACTCGATCCAGGGTGTCGGCGTCCATAGGCTCCCCGCCGTTGTGTACATGGACCTGTACCCGACCGTCGGTGCACTCCGCCCACAGATCAATGGTGCGGTCACTGTTTTTGTCCCCACCGTGGAGGACGGCGTTTTCCACCAACGGCTGCAGACTGAGCTTGGGAACCGCCTGCATCCGCAGGTCGGCAGGCACCCGGCAGTCCACGGTGACGCAGCCGTCATACCGCAGGTTTACCAGGGCAATGTAGTTCTGAATGTAATCCAATTCTTCCTGGAGGGCCACTGTGCGGCGGTTCCACTTCATGGTGTAACGCAGCAGACGAGCCAGATTGGTCACCGCGTCGGCGATTTCGTATTTTTCGTCGATCTCGGCCATCATCTTGATGGATTCCAGCACATTGTAAAGAAAATGGGCGTTGATCTGGTTTTGCAGGGCCTTGATCTCGGTATTCTTCACCAGCACCTCGCTCTGGATCTGCTTTTCCACCAGTTGGCGGGTGCTGACCAGCAGATCGTTGATCTGTCCGGCAAAGACGCCGATCTCGTCCCGGGTCCTGACGGGAATGGTGGTTTCCATCTCGCCCTGGGAGAACCGGCGCACCCCGCCCAGCACCAGATAGAGCTGCTCCAGCATCCGCCGGACAAGCCGCCGGAAAAAGATGCCCAGCACAATGCCCACCGCTACCATCAGCACCGTCAGCATGGCCTGAAGGCGGTACACCTGACCATAGGTTTGGGTGAGGTCCAGACATTGGACATACTGGGCGTCCAGCTCCGGCAAGTAGATGCTGCCCACCAGTACCGGGGCCCCCTGCCAGGTGGTCTGCACCACCACAGGGTCCTGCTCCTTGCGCTGGGGAAAATCACCGACGGTACCGGCCAGAGATACCTGGCCGAAAATGGCACCCTCCCGCATCCGCAGGCAGGCAGGAACGCTGTCATCCACCAGCCGGGGCAGCAAGTCCTGCAGATTGACCGCTACCTCCAGCGTGGCCACCACGGTGCCGTCCTGGCCGTTCAACGGCTGCAGCAGGGCGGCCCGGTGGGGCGTGTTGACGCCGAACATGGTATCGGTATAATCCAGCAGCCAGACCGCCCGGGAAGGAGCATCCCCTTGCCAGCCGATGGCGGACAGCCGTGCCCCGCCGAAGAGGATGGGAAACATTTCGTCGATTTCGGGGCAAACGGAATAGACCCGCACCTGGTACAGATCGGCGTTGGCGGCCACGATCTTTTCCAGACCGGAAACATCGTTGTTGTAAAAGTCGTACAGTGCAGACAGCGACAGATGTTCCCCTAGTGCCAGCGCTGTCAGGTGTTCCCGCAGACGGCTGTTGCTCTCAAAGGTCTGGGCCGTGAGAACACAGCTTTCGGCCAGGCGTTCCGCCTGATCCTGTGTGCGGGTCAGTTCTTCGTTCATATCGGTGTATTGTTGTTGAATCAGCTGCTGTTTCCAGCTGTGGAGCAGCCAGGTACAAAAGATGATCAGGGGAACCAGTGCACACAGAAGAATCACAAGCCCAATCCGCTGGCCGATACCCAGCCGGCTCTGTCTGCCTTCCATGCCATGCCTCACTTTCCGTCATGCAGCTGTGCCAGCTTTTGCGCGTTGCGCTGCATCAGCCGGGTCTGCTCCTGCTGCAGTACGGCCCAGCCCAAAGCCTCCCGCTGGTTCAGATAATTCTGCAGTACCTCGTCGTAGGCTGCCTCGTCGGGGGCCAGCAGCAGCTGAGGCAGCGTCTGTCCCCAGAGCAGCTTTTCCTGCTCGTCGATCTCTGCCGCCCGACTGCCCGGTTCAAAGGCGATCTCGTAGGCGCTGATATTGACGGTGTAGGGGGTGACCCAGTCCCGGATCTGCTGCAGTTCCTCGGTCTCAATGCTGTTGGTGCCACTTTGCAGCATCCAGTAGGTGTTGTTGGCACCGATCTGCTGCACATAGGCGGAATAATCCTCCTCAAACAGTTTGGCCGCCGCATCGGTCAGCACCGCTTGACCGTCCCGGAACTGATAGTCCTCCCCCTCTTTGCCGTAACGCACCAGGTTCTGGCCTTCCTCGCTGAGAAGATAGTGCATCAGCTTTATGGCGGCGGCAGGGTCTTCACAGCTGCGGCTGATAAAGGTCAGTGTCCAGCCGTTCATCCCCACGCCGGACAGGGTGTGGGGATCTCCCGCTGCGTTGCGGGGGCCGTCCACCGCAATGTACATCCGCTCGGGATGGGTCGCATACAGCTCCTTGAGCTGAGTTTCCACATCGGTCCACTGGTACAGCAGGCAGAAATACTGCCCGTCCAGTAGTTTTTCGGCGGTTTGCTGGCGCTTGTCAAAGAGAAAGTCGCTGGTCAGGGTGCCGTCCGCCACCAGTTCCCGCAAAGTCTTGAGCCAGCTCTGGTAGTCGGGGTCGGTGACCGCATCGTAGGCCTGGCCGTCTTTCTGGGGCGGAATGGCGAGAAAATCCGGCAGACAATCGGTGAGAGAAGCGTTGCCGTACTCGTTGAATTCGCCCACCCCAAAGGGAATCAGCGGTTTGCCATCCACCTCGGGAAATTGGGCCGCCGCCCGGCGCAGGGTGTCGGCAAAGCCCTCCGGAGTGGTCATATCAGGGCTGCCCAGGGCTTCGTAAAGGTCCTTGCGTACCACAAAGACCATATTGGCCGCCTGCTGGGCTTCCTCCACCCCTGCCGAAAAACTGGGATAGCCGTACACGTAGCCGTCGGGCTGACGGTACCAGTCCAGCTGGTCGGCCCCGGCTACCGTGTAGAAGTCGGGGTCATAGGTTTCAGCCAGCTCGTCCAGGGAATAGACATACCCTCCGTCAATGAGGGTGCTGATCTGGGGTTCCCACCAGCCCAGAGTGATAAGGTCAGGCAGATCTCCCTGGCGGATCATGGCGTCCAGTGTATCGCTGCCCGCCCCTGTGGGGACGGAAAAGTCCACCGTGACGCCGGTGGTTCCGGTGATGGTGTCGGTGACATGGTTGCCGCCCCATCCGGCGTTGAACCAGGAAAAATTCACATACCAGTCCAGCCGGGAGGCTTGTGTCTGGGACTGCTGCGGCTCCGCCGCGCATCCCACCAACAGCAAAAGGGCGGCGGTCAGACAAACCGACCTTACTCCCCTGTCAGTCGCTGTCATAACCGCCGCCTCCTTGTCTTGCAGGCTGTATTTGGTTTTATAATAGCACACTGTGCCGGGTACCAGCAATCATTCTTTGACGCTGCCGGCCGAAATGCTGCTGATGATGTACCGCGAGCAGAAGCAGAACACCACGATGATGGGTACTACCGACATGGCAATGGCCAGATAGGTGGCGCCGATGTTGCTGGAGATATCCTTCACCGAGTTGAGGCTGGCGATCATCATGGGCAGGGTGAAAAGTTTCTGGTCATTGATGAGCACCAAGGGGGTGAGGTAGTTGTTCCAGCTGCCGATGAAGGCACCGATGGCCATGGTAGCGATGCCGGGGGCCATGATGGGCAGCACAATGCTGTGGAAGATGCGCAGCTCGCCGGCGCCGTCGATGCGGGGGGCTTCCAGCAGGGCTTTGGGCAGCACCGAAAGGATGTACTGCCGCAGGAAAAATACCGTGCCCGGGCTGGCAATGGCCGGCAGGATCAGCGGAATGTAAGAATCAATCAGGCCCAGCGTATTGCACAGATCATAGAAGCCCAACAGGCCCAGCTGAGCGGGGACCATCATGAAAACCAGCATGACGGTGAAAAGCAGCTTGTTGCCTTTGAAGTCATAGCAGGCCAGGGCGTAGGCGGTCAGGGCCGAGAAGTAAGACACCAGCAGGGTGCTGCCTACGGCAATGATCAGGCTGTTGAGCATGCCCTTGAAGATGTCCAGGTTGTCGGTGACAAGGACCCAGTTCTCCGCCAGGCTGGTGCCGGGCAGCAGCGAGAAACCGGTCATGATTTCATTGCCGCTGCGGGTGGCGTTGACCAACATCATCCAGAAGGGAATCAGGCACAGCGCGGCCAGCAGGATCAGCGCCAGGTACAGGACGGTCTTGATGACCCGGGTCTTGATGCGATAGGCTGTATCCACAGGTCAGTCCTCCTTTCGGTTCATCAGGCTGTAGGCGATAAAACTGCACACAGCGATGATGGCAAACAGCACGAAGGCGATGGCGGCGGCATAGCCCATCTGCCGGTTGGTGAACGCCATGTTGAACAGGTAGAACACCGCCGTGTACAGACTGCGTCCGGGCAGACCCTTGGTGCCGGAGATCAGGTAAGGAATATCGAAGAGCTGCAGTCCGCCGATGAGGCTGGTGATGGCCACATACATCATGATGGGCCGCAGCAGGGGCAGGGTGATCCGGCCGAAGATGGTCCAGCGGCCGGCGCCGTCGATGGTGGCGGCTTCATAGTAGTCCCGGCTGATGCCCTGGACCCCCGCCATGAGCAGGATGAAGCTGTTGCCGAACCACATCCAGGCGCCCACGACGCCCACCACCGCCTGGGCGGTGGCCCCGGAACCGCCCAGCCAGTTGATGGGTTCCTGGATGACGCCGAACTGGAGCAGTACCTGATTGACACTGCCGTACTGCCAGTCCAGCAGCGTCTTGAACAGGAAGGCCACCGAGGTACAGGCAATGAGGTTGGGCAGATAGAAGATAGCCCGGAAGATGCTCAGACCCTTCATGTGATATTTCATATCATTGAAGAGCATGGTAAGCAGCAGGGCCAGACCCAGCTGGAGCACGATATTGATGCCCCACATCTTGAGGGTGTTGACAAAGGCGTCCCAGAACAGAGGGTCGGTGAGGGCACGCTGGTAGTTGTCCAGCATGACGGGGTCGGCTTTGCCGTACCCCTTATAATCGGTGAAGCTCATGATGAAGGTGCGCAGCACCGGGTAGACACTGAACACCAGGAAGGTTGCCACAAAGGGAATGCAGAACAGCGCGCCGTATCGGTTCACATCGTTGGGAGCCCGCCGCTTCTGCACGGCTTTTTGCGCCGTTGCTTGCTTGGCCATAACACATTCCGCCTTTCCACAGGAAGGCTGCTCCCGGGCCGGAGCCCGGGAATCAGTCTTCAGAAATCTTGCCGGTTCAGGCAGGGACCTCAATTTCGGGGTAGACCGCCTTTACTTCGTTATAGAAGTCCTTCAGGGCGGTGTCCTTGTCCTTCTCGCCCTTCTGGACGGCCTCAATGGCCTGGCCGAAGGCATCGCCGATGGCGGTGTCGTAGCGGGTCACCAGGCTGTAATCCACAGCGGAGGCTTCCTCGGCAAAGAACTCATAGGTCTTCTGGTTGCCGAAAGAGGGGTTCTCGTAGTCCTTGTTGGCTTCCAGCACGCTCTTCATGGCCACCACGTCGCCGTCAGACTTATCCAGCCACCACTGGGCCACATCCTCGTTGAGGGTGCAGAATTCCACAAACTTCTTGGCTTCCTCCTGGTTGTCGCTGAATTCATTGACGCCGATGAAGGTGCCGCCGCCAAAGAAGCTGCAGACGCCCTTGGCCACACCGAAATTGCCCTTGTTGTCGGCGGCGTTGTCGCGGACGATCAGAGCGCCCCAGCTGGGCATGACGTAGGAGAAGATCTGGGTGGTCGGAGCGCTGGCGTCGATCTCGGACAGCTCACTCCAGCCGGCGTTGACGGGCAGCGGGCCGGCCATGGAAGCGTACCAGGCGGCAGACCATTCCGGTGCGAAGGCTACGTACTCTTTCTGATAGAGCTCCACGGCGGCGTCGAAGTAATCCATCCGGGCGTCGGTCATCTGGAGCACACCGTCCTTGACCCAGGGGGCGTCGGCGTTGGCAAACCAGCGCAGGGAACCGGTATCGCCGAAGATGCTGTAACCGGCGGCATCCAGTTCAGCGGCGGTCTGGCAGATGGCGTCAAAGGAAGAGAACTTCTCACCGATGGCGGTGGGGTCGTCGGTGCCGAAGACCTCCTTGGCCAGGTCGCGGCGGTAGATGACCGAACCGGGGGTGACCTGATAGCTCAGGGCCCGCAGCACGCCGTCCTCGTCCTTGCCGGCTTCGTAGACGTAATCCACCAGTTTTTCACTGGCTGCGGCGTCAAACTCGCTCAGGTCGGCAAAGAAGCCTGCGTCAAAGAAGTCGGGCAGCATCTGGGGCTCGCCCACGATGATATCCACATCGCTGTTGCGGCTGCCCAGGGTGGTGTTGATCTTGGTGGGGTAGTCCGCCGGGGCAATGACAGTAACCTCCACCTCGGTGCCGGTCTGTTCGGTGTAGTACTCGGCAAAGTCTTTCAGGTCCTCGGCCAGCGTCCAGACAACCAGCTTGTCCTTGCCGCTCTCGCCGGTGGCGGCGGCGTCGGTGCCGGAAGAGCTGCTGCCGCAGCCGGCCATGCTCAGGACCAGCGCAGCGCTCAGGCCCAATGCTGCAATACGTTTCATGGTGTTTTCCTCCTTACGGTTTGTGGGCGCATGCCCTGTGCAGCGCCTTGTTCTGGTATTCATTCTACCAGCGTATACAGGGCCTCAAAATGGCCCGGATTTTAGAAAGGTGTCTTTTTTTTAGTCCCCACGGAAAAAAGATACCGGTGTTTTTTGTGAATCCTGCTCAAAGAATTATGACGGTGTCCAGCAAAGTGTACCAAGGGCACCGTCGGCCAGGGTGATCTGCCAGGCGTGGGTGCCGTCCTCGGTAACACGGATGGTCTGCTCGGCCCCGGTGCGGTTGAGCAGCACCGCAGCCCGGCTGCCGTCGGGACGGCGAAACACCGTGGCTTCCATCCGGCTGTCCCACACCGAATGGGCCAGCTGCACACTGCCCGGGGTTAGATACCGGCTGAAATGCCCAATGGCATAGTAGCTGGGCTGGCGGACAAAGCCGCCCTGTCCGTCCAGCATGAGGGGGGCTTCGCAGAAATTGCCCACGTGGTTGGGACCACCCGCTGCATCCAGCAGCAGGTTCCAGTCCAGGATCGCGCAGGCGCCGCCCTCCAGGTTGCCAAGGATATCATGGGCATACATCCGGGCCTTGTCCGGGCCGTTGGCGTCCCCGAAGCGGCTGTACTCCACACACCCTTCGGTAAACCACAGTTCCTTGAAGGGCCAGAGCCGCCGGGCGGTGGACAGCGCCCCGAAATGGTCGCCGGTATACCAGTGAAAAGCGATGCCGTCTACCGTCTGCAGGGCTCCCGGCACGGCCAGGGCTTCGGCTGCACGATGGACCAGCGCTTCCTTGTTGTGGTCCCAGATGAGGATGCCAACCTCTTGCAGCCCCGCCGCATCCAGCGCCGGACGCAGATACCGGGTGGCAAACTCTCCCTCCTCGGCTGCCGTGTACCGGCAGGAATCCCAGGTCTGGGTGGCGGCAGGTTCATTCTGGACCGTCACCATCCGCACGTCACAGCCGGCGGCCTTGTATTCCGCTGCGGTGCGGGCCATGCACCTGGCCCAGGCCGCCCGATATTCCGGCAGCAGAGTGCCGCCGTGATTCATCTCGCCGTTGGATTTCATAAAAGCCGGCGGGCTCCAGGGGCTGAGGAGAAGCTCCGGCGGCCGGCCTGCCGTGCGCCCCGCCGCGGTCAGCAGCGGCAGAATCCTGGCATGATCCCGGGAAAAATCCCAGCGGTCCTCCGCCAGGTCCCGGGCAGAGCTCACACAGGCATAGTTGCCCAGGGAAAAGTCACAGCTGCCCATGTGGGTGCGGGCCATGGTATAGCGCAGCCCATCGGGGCCGAAACAGGCCTGCAAGAAGGCCTGCTGCCCCGCCGGGTCCAGCTGCTGCCAGCAATGGGCTGCCGCCTCGGTGGCAGCACCGCCGAAACCCCGCAGGGTCTGGCCTGTACAAGTGGGATAGACATCCAGTTCCTGCATGGCGTCGGCCGTCACTGCCTCCACCGGGGTGGGCTGCCAGTACAGCCCTTTTTCAAACTGCGATACAAGGTATTCGGCCTTCACCGGAAGGTCACCTCCAGTCCGGCAGCCCCGCCTTCCCGCACCAGACGGGCAGGACCATCCGGCAGGAAGGGACCATCATAGACGCAGACGGTGCCATCCTGTTTTGTGAGCTTCCAGCTTGCAGCCTCGTACTGACCGGGCACCATATCCTTGCCCGCCGTGCAGTGCAGGGTCACAGGGACAGAACCCAGGAAAACCGCCTGAACGGTGCGGTCCGCCGGGATCAGCCGGTTGGGAAGAGCCGGGGAGAAGGTCAGCCGCAGGCTGCCGTCCTCGGCAAGGGTAAAGGGTCTGGCGCCGAAGAACATGATCTGCCACATCTGCAAAAATTCCGCCGTGGAGCCGGAGAGGCGTGCCACAAAACCGCGGCCCCGGGCCGCCGGGTCGGGGTTCACCGAAGAGCCCAGGAAAGAAACGTTCTCCAGCGGGCTGCGACCATAAACGGCAGGATCCAGGAAGGGGACCGCTGCGTCACAGAAGGCGGTAAAGAACCGCTGGTACAGTCCGCTCTTGAGCAGTTCCAGAAGATACTTGTATTCCATGTGCAGCCAGATGGACTCGTTTTCCAGCCAGCCGGGAGTGAAGGCACGGGCGCGGCCCACCTCAAAGCTGGTGTCGTTCAGCGAGGCATTGACCTTGTACATCTTAAGGGTCGGGTCATACAGATCGCTGGCGCGTACCAGCTGGGTCAGAGACTCTTTTTCGGCGGTGGCCATGCCGGTCTTCAGACGGCGCACGGGACCTTCCAGAAAGTAGGGCAGCGGCCGGGGAATCAGCCCGGCGGGCAGCAGGCCATCCGGGGTTTCGGTGATGCCGGTGGCCTCAAAGGAAAAGTAGGTGGGGATCAGACCGCCGCCCAGGGCTTCGGCCTGACGGATGCCTTCCCGGACCCGGGTCTGGAGTATCCGCAGCTGGGCAGCCAGCTCGGTGCAGGGAACCGGGGTGCGGCTGCCGGACAGGGTACGGGCGGTGGTCTGCCGGTACATTTCCCGCAGACCGGTCAGCTGCTGCCAGCGTGTCCAGGGGTCATCCTCCATCATGGTGGCGGAAGCCCGCCCCAGGAGCCGGGCCATTTCAGTGTAGAGTTCCACCGCGTCGTCCCGGCCTTCCAGAGCGGCGATGGTGAAACTGAGCAGCCGGTCCAGTTCGCAGGTTTCGGCCATGGAGGAACCGAACAGTCCCGGCAGACCGTTGAGGGCGTCGTACCAGCCGGGTTTGCCGCCCTCCATCTCCACGCCCATGCCGGCGCTGTCCAGGGTGGCGGCCTTGATGGAGCAGAGGAGCAGCAGCTTTTCCATCAGGGTGGAGCGGGCTACCGTACCGTCTGCCTCCACCAGCCAGTTGCCGTCGGCCTGCTGACGGGTCTCGGGGTCGATGCTGTGGTACTGGCGCAGCCCGGCTTCGGTGCGGCAGCACCGCTTGGCCAGAGGCAGCACGGCGGCCCGGCTGGCGTACCAGCGATAGCTGCGGGAACCAAAGAGAAGGGCTTCTTTCTCATCCGGGTAGACGGCCAGATAGCTTTCGATGAGATCCAGGTCGTAGGTCCAGTGGTCGCACCAGTACCCCTCGCCGAAATCGGCGTTGGGGTCGCTGTGGGCCTTGGCGACGCAGTTTGCCACGAAGGCGTCGGCGGTATCTTCCGCCAGGCCCCAGTCCTCAGCGGCCATGGCCAGACGGCCGGGAGTGAAGTCTTCGGACAGCAGGGCTTTGGCGTCGGCGCGGCAGCTTTCCGGCAAAGCGGCGCAGAGTTCCTGCCGGTCGGCATCCGCCAGCCGGAAGGTGCTGGGCAGGATGACCAGCGGGTTGTAGCCGTCGGTCTGGGTCAGCTCCATGAACATCCGGATGTTGGCATCCTTCAGCTGGGGGTGGAAGAGTACGTCGCTGCGGCGGTTCTGGTTCACATCCCGGAAGTTGCCGTTGCCCTGGGCGTAATACTCCCCGCCCAGGGAGAAATAGTTGTACTCCCGCTCGGGGTCGCCGTGTTTGCGGGAATAGAGATAGAACGGCGTCTTTTTGCCGTCCGCCCCCGTGAAGAAGATGGGGGTACCGCCCCGCAGCAGGTTGTCCACATAGGTCTGGCGGCAGTAGGCGTCAAACACCGGATCGGCGGTGCGGGTGTCCACCACGTCGGAGAGTTCCACCCCCAGCGCCACCGCCCGGGCGCACTGGGCGTCGAACCAGGCGGGGCCGTCCACCGCGGCGGTCATCCCTTCCAGCAGGGCGCGGCTGTCCGCCTGACCGTAGAGGGAGTAAAGATGGACGCTCTCTCCCGGCTGCAGGGTGCGCCGGGCCGGGACGAAGCAGCAGGGAAACTGGTTCTGCAGCACCTGGTCGGCGGCGCAGAGTTCTGCCAGCGGGGTGGCGGCAAAGTGCTGGGCGGTCTCCAGGCCGGTATCCTCCCCGAAGACCAGGGAGGGCTGCACCAGAGGGCGCAGCCGGGCGCCGGTATCGTCCAGGGCCAGACAGAAGTTGACTCCCTCCACTTTGGTGACGCTGGCGGTATCGGCCATGGAAGCGCGCACCGCAAACCGGGTGGAACCGTCGGGACCGAACTCCACCTGCATCCAGGCCTTGGCCAGCTGGGCCATATTCTTGAGGGTGTCCTGGTTCACACCGTAGCAGACCACGGCGGGCATGCCGTCCAGCAGTTCCAGCTCCAGAGGGGCGGCGGTGGTGTTGGTCACCGTCAGTTCCCGGATCAGCCCCGCCAGCCGATGGTCAGGCAGACCGCAGTAGCGCACTTCCACGGCCAGTTCAGGGGTCTTCTGGCAGAGCACCAGCTCGGCGGTGCCGATGTGCATCTCGGCCTCCCCTTTCAGCAGCTCGGTGTAGGAACCGTTCACCCGGGCAAAGGTACGGAAACCGGTGCGGGCGGTGTTCTGGTAGGCGGTGTGGGCGGCGCTGAACTCCATGATGGCGTGGTCCTTGTCCCGGGCGCCGAAGCTGCAGACCGCCTGGCCCCGGTTGTTATAGTAGACCCAGGCCGGGACCCCCTTGGGCCCCGCCACGCCGGGCAGGAAGCTGGAAAAGGTGGGGGCATGCTGGTAGTTTTGGATGACAAAACGATGCTGGGAATCGAACATAAGTACTTCCTCCTTGGTGGTTCAGTGGGTGGTACGGGGCTGGAGTTCGGCGGTGAGCACGGCGCCGTCGGGCAGGGCCAGGATGGCGTCCCGGGGGATGCGTCCCTGGGAAATCATGGGCAGCGGGCGGCCGTCCGCCGTGACGGCGCCCACCCAGGCGGCTTCCGGTTCCAGACGGCCGGGGTTATGGTACCGTACCGTCAGGGCTTTGCCCGCAAAGCGGCAGCGGATGGCGGCCAGGTCCTCGCCGTCAAACTGGGCGGCGGTGAGCTGAGGGGCCAGTTCCAGGTCGCCCTGGATGCCCCGGACGCCGAACATCCGGGTCTGGACGGTGAGCAGCAGCCAGCTGGCCGCCCCCGTGAGGTAGGGGTACATCCCCTTGCCCCGCAAATCGAAGTATTCGGGGATGCCGGGCAGGATGTGCCCGGCGGCAAAGCGGCGGCTCTGGGCGTAGAGGCAGCGCAGAACCCGCAGGCTCTCCTGGGGCATTCCCCGCAGGTAGAGGGCGTAGGCGTACATCACCGCCATATGGCTGAAGACGGCGCCGTTTTCCTTGGTGCCGTAGGCAAAGCCGAACATCCGGCCCAGGTCGGTCTTGACCTCGCCGAAATCGGTGTTGAGAAAACAGCCGCCCCGGGCAGGGTCAAAGAGATACCAGTGGACGGCCCGGGCTACCTCGGCGGCCTGGGCGTCGTCGGCGGCCCCCGACATCAGGGTGAACACCTGGCCGGTGAGCATCATCCGCACGGTGTCCCCCTGCACGCCCTCCACCGGGTGACCGTGGTCGTCGTAGTAGCTGTTGAACCAGTGCAGACTGCCGCCGTCGCTGACCCGCTCCTGCCGGCGCAGGTGGGCAAAGAGCCACTGCCCCATGCCCCGCAGAGCGGCCGCTGCGGTCCGGGTATCCACCATCGCCGGGCCGGCGGCGGTGTAGGCTTCCTCGCAGCAGCGCAGCAGGGCGGCCTGGCGGGCCGCCGGGGTGTCGTAGTCGGCGGCGTCGGTTTCCAGCAGATGGAGCAGCGAAGGATGCAGCGCCACCGTGGACCGGGTCTCCGCCAGCCGGTCCAGCAGGTCGGCCAGGGCCAGCAGGTTGCCGCCGTAGGCCGCCGTGAAGGCCACGCTTTCCCCGTGGGCGGCGGCCATGTCCAGGCCGTCGTTCCAGTCGGCCCCCCGGAGCCGGATGCTGCTGTGGCCCCCGGCGTCAAAGAAGGCCGTCACATTCTGCAGCAGCAGATGTTCCAGCACGGTGCCCCGCCGGGTCACTTGGGCAGGAGCACGGCGTGTCCCTTCTCCCCGGTAGGCAAAGCCGTCATCGAAGTAGGTCTGCTCCTCAAAGAGGAAGGCATCGTCCCCTGTTTCGTCCAGATAGAGCCGGCAGGTCACAAAGGGCCAGAAGCCGTGGTCCATCCACACCCGGGGAATGTTGTTGCGGTCCGCCTTGAACTCCCCGGGTTTATCCCCGATGATGGTGGCGTTAGTGCCGTCGGGTCGGACCCCTGCAAAATGGCAGAGCAGGCTCTGCCGCAGGGCGGCGGGGTCCTGGAGCAGCAGGGCCAAGCTGTCCTGCCAGAGGTCCCGCCAGCCCCGGCCGCCCCGACCGTAGTCGTGGTGGGGCAGGAAGGAACAGCCGCAGATGCGGCGCAGCACCGGTTGGATGGCCACCCACCGCATCCAGGGACCCCAGTCGCCGTCCTGAGGGTCCTGTACCTGCAGGGTGACCTGACCTTGCCAGAAAGCTTTGGTGCGCTCCAGCGCTTCGGCCACCCCCTCCGGCGTCAGATAGGGCGAAGGGTCGCTGTCGATGGCCAGCACCACCTGGTACCGCCGGGTCGCCCCAGGGGCCAGGGTGCAGGGGGCAAACCAGAGCGCCGCCGTCATCTCGCCCCCCTGGGCGGTGCCGTCCTCGGGGCAGAAGCAGGCCGGGTCCGGCGTGCCGGTGAGGGCATCGGGCCAGAAAGGGCCGCCCGCCCCCTCAAAATCGGCGGTCAGCGGCATCCGGCGGCAGGGCGGATTGCCCGCCTCGTCGGCGGCCCATACCCGGTAGGTCAGCCGGCCGGGCTGGTGGCCCCGCTCGTCAAAGGTCAGGGTGGGGGTCAGGTCCAGGCCGTAGGCGGCGGCCTTGGCGCGGTGCAGCAGGCTGGTCACATGGCGGTGGTCCCGCAGGTTGTCCGCCGACCGGCCGTAGAGGGGGATCGCCGCGATGCACTCCACCGGGATGGGATGGTCGGTGGGGTTGTGCAGCGTCACCTGCAGCACTTCCACCCGGGCATCATCCGCCGGCACAAAGCTGAGGGTCTCGGCTTCCAGACCGGTAGCCCCTTGGGTGCGGCAGGTCTTTTGCCACAAAAGCCCACCGTAGAGGGTGCAGGGTTCCTCGGCGGCAGTGTGCAGCGCCGCCAGCTGGGGGGCACTGCACCCCGTCACTGACCAAGGCGCCGCCCCTTCGGCCTTGACCCAGAAGTTCCGCGCCCCCGTGCGCTCCACCAGGGTGCGCTCCGACGCCGGGGCCAGCAGAAAGGTGTTCTGATCCACCTTGCAGTCCCCCGCCAGATACGGGGTCACGCTGGAGATCATGTGGGCTTCGTTCACCAGCGGGAAATAGACATCGGGGGCCCGCTGGGCATCCCCCAGGCGGAAATCGCCCCATTCGTTGAGAAATTGCAGTTGTTCCATCGTTTCGCCGCCTTTCGGTTTGGTTGTTACTTTGATTGTACCGGGGTCGGAAGATAAAAAAAACACACCGTTTTTTGGTACGGTGTGTTTTTTTTAGTGGCGGGGGTATGGCTGCCGGCGGCCGTTTCTTTTCGGCAACATGCTGACCCGGCGAAAACGCCTTTTGGGCCAGGAAGCGCTGCGCAAAAAAAATCACAATAGGGCTTGTTTTACGGCTTAACAGTTTCAAGCTTAGTCGTTTATAGTTCAGTTGAACGTGGTAGTCTGGTCGGAGAACTGTGACAGACAGGCAAATGGTATGATACAGCGCCGGAAATTGTGTAGTGTGCACAACTTCCGGCGCTGTTTGTGGTGGTTATAAAAGAATGTTGGGACGTAAAAAACGATACACGGAACCGACTGGGAAGAAGGAGTGGTCAGAGGGTGGTCAGAAATACACGACTTTTTCTGTTCAGCAGCCGGTGCCGATATCCAGGGCCGCGTGATAGCCCCAGTAGACGGCGTTGGTGATGGTGCTCACTTTGGCGGCATCGCCGATGATGCGCACAAAGGGTGCGGTGCCGCGCAGGGCTTCCACGTCGGCGGTGCGGGAGCGCTGACCCAGGGCGCAGATGACGCTGGTGCCGG
>CAUEKL010000003.1 GCA_959018215.1 uncultured Gemmiger sp. | reverse complement strand
GTTTCAACCCGTGTCCGTCCGCGCTATGATGGAGACAAGGAAAACGCACCGACGTGTGCACCACATAACGAAGAAAGGATGAAACCAAATGAAAAAGAGTATCGCATCGCTTCTTTCCCTGTCGCTGTGCCTGGGCATGCTCGCGGGCTGCGGCGGCCAGCAGACCAGCGTCACCGACGGCACCGTCTCCGCCGATGCCGCCGAGACGGAAACCACCGGCGAAGGCCAGCCCCAGGAAGTGGAACTGTGGTACTACTGGGAGACCGAGGGGCATCAGGTGGCCCTGCAGGGCGCCATTGACGACTACAATGCCTCCCAGAGCGACTACAGCGTGGTGGCCAAGTATGTGCCCTTCGCCGACTTCAAGAAGCAGCTTTCCATCGGCGCCGTGGCCGAGGAGCTGCCCGACATGGTCATCATCGACTCCCCCGACCACGCCTCCTACGCTTCTATGGGCATCTTTGCCGACCTGACCGACAAGGTGGATGTGTCCGCCTACTACGAAGGCCCGGTGGCCTCCTGCACCTACAACGGCACCCTGTACGGGGTTCCCTTCGGCGTCAACTGCCTGGCCCTGTTCTACAATGAGGACATGCTGGCCGAAGCCGGGCTGGAAGTTCCCACCACCTGGAGCGAGCTGCTGGACGCCGCCAAGGCCCTGTCCGACGGCACCCGGTACGGGTTTGCCTTCAGCTCCCTGCAGAACGAGGAAGGCACCTTCAACTTCATGCCTTATGTCTGGTCTGCGGGCGCCGATTACACCACCATCAACTCCGACCAGGGCATCGAGGCGCTGACCTTCGCCCAGGAGCTGATCGACAGCGGCGCCATGAGCAAGGAGTGCATCAACTGGACCCAGGGCGACGTGATGAACCAGTTTATCTCCGGCAACGTGGCCATGATGGTGAACGGCTGCTGGCAGATCCCCACCATGCGCGCCGAAGTGCCCGACATGAACTGGGGCGTCTCCCTGATTCCCATGGCCGATGACGGCCAGTATGCCTCCGCCATCGGCGGCGAGAACTTTGCGGTTGTGGAAGGCGGCAACGTGGACGGCGCCGTCAGCTTCCTGAACTACATGATGGACGAGACCGTCATGACCGACCTGCTGGCCTCCTTCGGCTACATTGCCGGCATTGACGCCATCGCCCAGAACCAGTTCACCGGCGACGAGGATTACCTGAAGTTCGTGGAACAGATGCAATACGCCAAGGCCCGCGGACCTCACGAAAACTGGCCCTCCATCTCCGACGCCATCTCCCTGGCGTTCAACCAGGTCATGACGGGTTCTGCCACTCCGTCGGATGCCGCTGCCACCGCGCAGGCGACCATCGACTCCTTTCTGAACTGATTCGATCCCGTTTTGCTTGGGGGCTGCGCCGGACGCAGCCCCCGGTTTTTAGGAGGAAGGCCCCATGAAAGCTCTCAAACGATTTTTTCGCTATGAAAGATCGGGATACCTTTTTGTCCTGCCGGGCTTAGTGTACATGCTCGTTTTTGTGGGGTATCCCATCGTCTACAACATTGTCCTGAGCGTGCAGAACGTGACCCAGAAAAACCTGATCAAGGGCGCGCGGCAGTTTGTTGCGCTGGAAAATTATCTGACCCTTTTCCAGGACGAAATCTTTTTGCGCTCCATCTGGAACACGCTGCTGTTCACCGTATGCTGCCTTGTGCTCCAGTTTGTGCTGGGGTTCCTGCTGGCCCTGTTCTTCACCCGCAACTTTTCCTTTTCCAAGCCCATCCGCGGCCTTCTGATGATGCCCTGGATGATCCCCATCACCGTTACCGCCCTGATGTTCAAGTTCATTTTCGGCACCGACGTGGGCATCCTCAACTACTTTCTCTCCTCCCTGGGACTGATCGAGAACAACATAGACTGGCTTACTTCCTCCGGCACGGCGATGATCGCCCTGATTACGGCCAACGTGTGGATCGGCATTCCTTTCAACATGATCCTGATCTCCACCGGGCTGGTGACCATCCCCACCGAACTGTATGAAAGCGCCTCCATCGACGGTTCCGGCCGCTGGCACACCTTCACCCGCATCACCCTGCCGCTGCTGCGCCCCACCATTGAATCAGTACTGATCCTGGGCTTCATCTACACCTTCAAGGTGTTCGACCTGGTCTTTGTGATGACCAACGGCGGCCCGGTGAACGCCACCCAGATGCTGTCCACCTATTCTTACAAGCTCTCCTTCAGCCAGTACCAGTACAGCCTGGGCTCCGCGGTTGCCAACGTACTCTTTATCATTCTGATGCTGGTGGGCGTGCTCTATCTCCGGGTCACCAGCAAAGAGGAGGATGCATGATGAACAGCGATAAAAAACTCACCGGCCGCAGCAATGTCCTTCTGTGCATCGCATCGGTGCTCATCCTGTGCGTACTGCTGTTTCCCCTGTACTGGACCCTGGTGACCTCCCTAAAGACCGAGCAGGAGATCTTCCGCATTCCCCCCACCCTGTGGCCCACCGTTCTGAACACCGATTCCTACACGGCGCAGCTGGATCACGGCGACTTCAACATGTTCCGCTCCTTCGCCAACAGCCTGGTGATCTCCCTGGGGGCCACGCTGATCAGCGTGGTGCTGGCGGTACCGGCCTCTTACGGCATCGCCAAATACCGCTTCCGTTTCCGCAAGGGGGTGCTGCTCACCTTTCTGGTGACCCAGATGCTCCCGGTTTCGGTGCTGCTGACCCCCATGTTCCTGATGTTCAACAACCTGCATCTGTACAACACATGGTGGGCGCCCATCTTTGCGGATGCCACCATCGGCATCCCCTTCTCGGTGCTGATCCTGAAAAACTACTTTGCCTCCATCCCCGGAGAGATGGAGGAGGCCGCCTACATTGACGGCTGCAACAAGTTCAGATCCTTCATCCTCATCCTGGTTCCCATCGCCAAGCCGGGCATCATCGTGTGTGCCATCTTCTCCTTCCTCTATTCCTGGGGCGACCTGGCCTACGCCATGACCTTCATCCTGGACCAGACGAGCCGGCCCATCACCGCCGGCATCTACAATTTCATGGGCCAGTACGGCACCAAGTGGAGCTATCTCACCGCGTATGCCATCGTCACCATCATTCCCGTGGCCCTCATCTTCATCTTCATGCAAAAATACATCATCAGCGGCATGACCAACGGCGCCGTGAAGGGGTGAGTTTATGATTACATGGAACAACGACACACTGACCTATTCCTATGACCAGGAGACGCTGGTCATCTGCCCCTGGGGGGAAAATGCCTTCCGGGTGCGGGCGGTCAAACAGCCCCGCTTCCCGCAGGAGGACTGGGCCCTGACCCGGCGCCCGGCCGCCCGGGCCACCGCCGAGGAGGACGGAGACGGCTGGACCGTGACCAACGGCAAGCTGTCCATCCATCTCAGCCGGGGCGGCAAGCTGACCGCCTATGACCGGAACGGGCGCCTTCTGCTGGAAGAGTACGCCCGCAACCGCCGGGATGTGACCGACCCCAAATGCAGCGCCATTGAGGTGGAAGCGCGGGAGTTCCGGCCCATCCCCGGCGGGGATTACCACCTGACCATGCGCTTTGAATCCCTTGACCCGCAGGAAAAGCTGTACGGCATGGGGCAGTACCAGCAGCCCTACCTGAACCTGAAAGGGGCGGACCTGGAACTGGCCCACCGCAACTCCCAGTCCTCGGTGCCCTTCCTTGTCTCCTCCCTGGGGTACGGGCTTTTGTGGAACAACCCCGCCGTGGGCCGGGCCGTACTGGGGAAAAACATCACCTCCTTTGAAGCCTATTCCACCAAATTCCTGGACTACTGGCTGGTGGCGGGGGACGACCCGCGGGAGATCGTGGAATCCTACGCTTCGGTCACCGGCACGGTGCCCATGATGCCGGAATACGGCATGGGCTTCTGGCAGTGCAAGCTGCGCTACCAGACCCAGGAGGAACTGCTGGAAGTGGCCCGGGAGTACAAGCGCCGGGGCCTGCCCATCGACGTGATCGTCATCGACTTTTTCCACTGGCCGAAGCAGGGCGAATGGAAATTCGATCCGGTCTACTGGCCCGACCCGGATGCCATGGTCAAGGAACTGCAGCAGATGGGCATCGAGCTCATGGTGTCCGTGTGGCCCACCGTCCAGCGGGACAGTGAAAACTACGCGGAAATGCAGGAAAAGGGATACCTCATCCGCTGTGACCGGGGCGTGCGCACCGGCCTGCAGTTCATGGGCGATACCATCCACTACGACGCCACCCATCCCGGCGCACGGCAGTACGTGTGGAACAAGGTCAAACAGAATTACTACGACAAGGGCATCCGCATCTTCTGGCTGGACGAAGCCGAGCCGGAATACAGCGCCTACGATTTCGACAACTACCGCTATTACCTCGGGCCCAACCTGCAGATCGGCAACCTGTATCCCCTGTGCTACGCCCAGGGCTTTTACGAGGGCATGGAGCAGGCCGGCCAGAAAAATATCCTGAATCTGCTGCGCTGTGCCTGGGCGGGCAGCCAGAAATACGGTGCCCTGGTGTGGTCCGGGGATATCGCCTCCAGTTTTTCCTCCATGCGCAACCAGCTGGCCGCCGGTCTGAACATGGGGCTGGCGGGCATCCCCTGGTGGACCACCGACATCGGCGGGTTCCACGGCGGCGACCCCAACGACCCGGCCTTCCGGGAACTGTTCGTCCGCTGGTTCCAGTGGGGCGCGTTCTGTCCGGTCATGCGCCTGCACGGCGACCGGGAACCCCGGCAGCCCCAGGTGGGCACCACCGGAGGCGCAAGCTGCCGTTCCGGGGCCGCCAACGAGGTCTGGAGCTACGGCGAGCAGGTCTACACCATCTGCAAACACTATATGGAATTGCGGGAGACCCTGCGGGACTACACCCGCCGGCTGATGGAACAGGCCCACGAAAAAGGCTGGCCGGTCATCCGCACCCTGTTCTTCGAGTTTCCCCAGGACCCCGTGGCCTGGGAAGTGGAGGATGAATACCTCTACGGCGACCGGTACCTGGTGGCTCCCGTGCTGGAGGCCGGCCTCCCGACCCGCCGGGTCTATCTCCCCGCCGGCTGCCGCTGGGCGGAACTGGAGGGGACCGGCGTCTGGGACGGCGGACAGTGGATCGAGGTGCCCTGCCCGCTGGAGACCATGCCGGTGTTTGTGCGCCAGGCCTGACGCCACCGGCACACCGTACCGTATTTTCAGGACGCATACCCCCGAAAAAAAAAGCGGATGCTCACCTTTTTGCGGAGCATCCGCTCTTTTTTTTTTTCCCTGCCGCCGGGGGGCGGGGTTTTGCAGTGCCCGCCCCCGTTCCTTTTCACAATACACAGCGCCGGAAATCCCGGACGGCGCAGCTTCCGGCGCCTCTCTTTTCATGCTGCCGTGGTCATCCTTCTGCGCATTTGCCCCGGGGCCCCGGCAGGAGCGATTGCTGCCGACACAAAAAAACGGAGAGCCGAAGCTCTCCGGGAGTTTTGTACTTTTCGGTGACAGGGGCTGTCGGCCTGCGGGGTCATTCCGCCTTGGCGGTCTCCGCAGCCCGTTTGGCCTGCAGCTGGCTGGCCACATTCTCCAGCACGCTGCCGTCCAGCTTGTAGCCGCCCACATAGATCACAAAGGCCAGCACGGTGATGACCGAAGGCACCACACCCATGAGGATGCGCATGCCCAGGATGGTCTCGGCGGTCTGGGGCACATTCTCCACATAGCCGAAGATGGTCAGGCCCACGCCGATGAGCCAGCCGGCCACGGCGGAGGCGGTCTTGACCAGCAGGGTCTGGAAGGAAGCCACGATGCTCTCGTTCCGGGTGCCCAGCTTCACTTCACCGTAGTCGATGACATCGGCCAGCATGACGGTGGTGGCGCCCAGGGTCAGGCCGGAGCCGAACTTGTAGAACAGACCGCAGACGATGGTGAGGGGGATGTTCTCCGGCGCCACCACGCCCACTGCCAGCAGGCCCAGCAGGCCGATGGCCGGGGTGAAGCTGGCCACCGCAAAGACCGACTTCTTGGACATGAACCGGGAGAACAGGGGGAACAGGAACAGCGCGCCCATCTCCGCCAGGGAGGCGGCAGTGGTGAAGTAGGGGAACAGGCCGTCATCCATGGTGACGTACTTGAAGTAATACAGGGCCATACCGCCGGCCAGCTGGACAACCAGGTTGTAGGCCAGCACCACGCCGATATACACCTTCAGCTGGTCGTTGCCGGTGATGACGTGGATGGCATATTTCAGGGAGGTGCGCTGGGTCTTTTTGCTGGTGGCCGCTTCCATGCTGCTGCGGTCCCGGGAGAAGATGACCGTGACCATCAGGGTGGCCACAAAGACCACAGCCACCACCACGGCGGTGCGGGCATAGCCCTGGGCTTCATTGCCGTTGCCCAGCAGCTTGATCATCGCCAGGCCGAAGGCACCCACCAGCAGCCAGGCAGAGCTGGCAAAGATACGGGGAATGACCGACATGGAGTCACGCTCCTCCTTGGTGGAGGACATGGAGGGCAGCATGGACCAGTAAGGGATGTCCATGACGGTGTAGGTCATGCCCCACAGGATGTACATGACCGAATAGTAGGCGTACTGGGCAAAGCCGGTGAGGTCCGGGCCCCGGAACAGCAGCACCAGAATCACCGCATTGATAATGGTGCCGATGAAGATCCAGGGGCGGAACTTGCCCCACTTGGTGCGGGTGTTGTCCACAATGAAGCCCATCATGGGGTCATTCACCGCGTCCCAGACACGGGCCACCAGGAACAGGTTGCCCACAAACAGGGGCGGAAGGCCGATGGTGTCGGTGAGGTAGATGGTCAGATAGGTGCTGATCATGGCATAGCACAGATCCTTGCCCAGGCCGCCTACGCCGAACGCCAGTTTCCTTCCCATAGTTTGTTTCATGATTCGTGATACCTCCATCCATTTCTTACAAACCAGTTTTTCGCAGGGGATTTATTGGTTTTTTTCAAACTGCACCAGCGCGCTGGCGTAGTCGCCGCTCAGGCGCAGGGGCAGTCCGTGACCCATGAGATAGCTTCCGCTCTTGGTGATGTCCCCCTGGGAGGTGTGGAGGGTGTACCGCGCCTCCTCCTCCAGCCCCCGCAGCCGGACGGTGGTGCCCCGGTGGCCCACCTTGCTCTGGGGCAGAAAGGCGAAGAGCACGCCCTTGTCCCCTTTCAGATACTCATACAGGAAATACTGATCGGCGCTGGGATTGTCCAGCCGGTAGAAGGTCCCTTCCTGGATGACGGGGCGGATCTCCTTGTACTGGCGGATCATCTTCTGGGACAGCTCCACTTCCTCCGGGGTGAATTTGAGGATGTTGCAGCCGATGCCCAGGCTGCCCATCATGGCGCTGTGGAAGCGGAAGGTCAGGGGGATCATCCGGCCCGAAAGGAAGTTGGGGCAGTCGGTGACCCAGGCCCGCATGGCCTTGATGGGGTAGATGCGGGAGTAGGCGTCCTGGATGTACAGCCGGTCGTAGGCGTCGGTGTTGTCGCTGGTCCAGAAGTCGTCAAAGATGCCCAGGATGCCGTAATCGATCCGCCCGCCGCCGGAGGCGCAGGCCTCAAACAGGACGTGGGGATGCTTTTTCTTCAGGGCGGTGACAATGCCGTAGATGACCTGGATGTGCTTGTACCAGACATCCCGCTGGGGGCCTGTCTGGGAGATGGGACGGTTGGCGTCCCACTTGATGTAGTCGATGTCATACCGGGTGAGGAGGTTGTCCAGCATGTTGTAGATGAACTCCTGCACCTCCGGCTTGGTGACGTTGAGCACATACTGCACCCGGGAGGTATCGGTGACCCGGGTATCGTAGTGGTAGATCCAGTCCGGGTGATCCTGGTAGAGCCGGGCCTTGGGGTTGACCATCTCCGGTTCCACCCAGAGCCCGAACTTCATATCCAGCTCCTTCACCGCACTGATGAGCTCTTCCAGCCCGTTGGGGAACTTGCCCTCGTTCACATACCAGTCGCCCAGGCCGTTCTGGATGCTGTGCCGCTCCCCGAACCAGCCGTCGTCCAGCACGAAGAGCTCGGCCCCCAGCTCCCTGGCCTTCTGGGCCAGTTTGATCTGGTCCTGGCAGTTCACATGGAACTCGGTGGCTTCCCAGGAGTTGTACAGCACCGGCCGCAGGCCCTTGCTCATCACATGGTCCAGGGCAAAGCGGTGGAGATTGTGGGACATGGTCTCAAAGCCGGCGGCGGAATAGCCGCAGAGGATGGCCGGGGCGCTCAGGCTCTGGCCCGGGTCCAGCTGCAGGCGGCAGTCGTGGGGATTGATGCCCATCTGCACCAGGGTCTCCCCGTAGGGGGTCTGCTCCACCACGCCGCTGAAATTGCCGGTCATCCGCAGCGCCCCGAAAAAGACCTCGCCGGTGGTCTCGGTGGCGTCCCGGTCCAGGACAAAGTAGGGATTGTGGTTGTGGCTGGACGTGCCCCGCCGGTTTTCAATGAGGATCTTGCCGTAGCTCACCCGCTGGGTGAACCGCTGCTCCTCGGCCCCCCAGTGACCGTGCACGTTGGAGAAGTTCAGGTTCTCATAGGGGATGTGGAACTGGGCGCTGTGCAGCTGCTCGATCTGAAGGGGCTCCTCCATCTCGTTTTTCAGCACCACGCTGCGCTCCATCAGGTCGTACCGGGGGTAGAGCTTGTAGTGCAGGTCCATGCAGAAAGCGTAGCGGTCGTCCTTCAGGTGGAGTACCAGCTCTTCCCAGTCCTCCCCTTCCTCCCTGTCGTAGCCGCAGTACCGGTACACCAGTTCCCGGGTACCGTCGGCAAAGGTGACCTTGAGGCAGTGCTCCTTGTAGCGCAGCCCGCCGTGGACCGGGAATTCCTCCGGGGTGATCTCAAATACCGGGTCGTTGGTGGACACTTCGGTGAGGACGGGCATTTCCAGCTCTTCCGCCGAAGGGATCTTTCTGCCCCAGTACAGATGCCGCACCAGGCCACGGTCGTCAATGCCGAAGGCGTAACTGGTATTCTCGGTACTGAGCAGGAATACGTCGCTTTTGGTTCCAACCACAATGCTCATGGACTGTCTCTCCCTATTTTCTGCGGTATTTTTACTGTTTGTATACGGTGGCTTTACGAACATTTTTCTCGTTTATAAAAATGGTATCACTCCCGCTTGCCGCCGTCAACAAATTTACTAATATTTTTACCCGTAAAAAAGAAAGTTCGTAAAATATTTACTAAAATGAATCCCCATATTTATGAAAAATGCAGAAGAGAAATTCTCTTCTGCATCCGCTGTTTGTAATGGAATTGTCTTACTGATCCCGCACGCTGCCCCGCTCTTCCAGCCGGCAGGAAATGATGATCTGCTTGGGGTGGGTTTTCTTGCGCCAGAGCAGCTCCATACAGATGGCTGCCGCATCGGCGTTTTCCTCCAGAAACACCTCCACCGAGTCCAGGGGCGGCTGGGCCAGGCGGGAAAGGCTGGTGTTGTTGAAGGTGATGATCCCCACATCCCGGGGCACCTGAAGGCCGAACTCCCGCAGCGCCCGCAGCAGCCCGGGCGCCACCACGTCGCTGGCCGCAAAGATGGCACCGGGCAGGGGCTTGCCCGCGCTGAGGTATTCCCGCATGACGGCATAGCTGCTGGCGGAGTTCATTTCACAGTCCAGCACCAGGTCCTGCGCAAAGGTGCCCCGTTCCCGCAGGGAGTTTTTGTAATAGTAAAAGCGGGGGTCCATGGTGAGCTCCTTTTTGGGCCCGAAGGTGTACACACTGCCCAGGTAGGTCACCCGTTCGTACCCGTGCTTCCACAGGCACTGGAGCACCTGCCGCACCGCCAGCTGGTAGTTGGGCACGATGCTGTAGTATTTTTCCTCATCCGGGGTGGAGTCCAGAAACACCAGGTTCCCGGTGTAGCGATGAAAGTCATCAATCTCTCCCTGGGTGAACCGGCCGATGGCCACAATGCCGTCCAGGGGCAGATCGTCGTTCTTCACAAAATGGCCCTGCTCGTTGCGCAGAAGGGTGCAGGTGCTCCAATGGCGCTCAAAGCAGACCTCATCCAGCACGTTTTTGAGCATCAGATAGTAGATGTCCTCCAAAAGCTGCTGCTTCTCAAACATCTGGGCAATGCCGATGCGCTTCTCCCAGACCGGAGGCTCCGGCTCCCCCTGCTGGTGGGCTGCCTGGTATCGCTGCTGCACTGTCTGATAGCCCAGTTCCTGAGCCGTACGCAGCACCCGCTGCCGGGTATCGTCCATCACACTGAGGGTGGGGTCCTGGTTGAGCACCCGGGATACGGTGGCCGGGGATACCCCTGCCCGCCGGGCAATCTCTTTCAGTGTTACCATGGCCATACTCCTGTATTCAGTCTGCCCTTTGGGCAGAAGGTAAAATCATTCAATGGGTTTACGAATTATTTTACCGTATTTTACCTTTGTATACAAGACTTTTCCGGGCAAAAACGGTAAAACTTCCCACCCGTGCCGGCCGGACGCCGGGCCGCCGGACCTTTGCCGGCCGAAATTTCCCTGCCCCGCCGCCAGGGTACCGCCCGGCGTTCCGGGCTGGTGCGAACAGCCGGAAACCTGTATAATACCAGTATCATAAACGTTCCCGGCCCCCGGGAGGAAATTGTGATCCAAGGAGGAAATGCCATGTTTACAGACAAAGTTGCCGTTGTGACCGGCGGTGCCAAAGGAATCGGGAAGGCCATTGTCCGGGAGTTCCGCAACGCCGGGGCGAAGGTGTGTACCATCGACCTGCTGCCAAACGATTATTTTATGGGCGACATCGCCGACCAGGCGGTGCTGGAGGAATTTGCCCGCAAGGTCCTGGGAGACTTCGGCCATGTGGACTACCTTATCAACAACGCCCTTCCCCCGATGAAAGGCATCGACACATGCAGTTATGAGGAGTTCAACTATGCGCTGCGGGTGGGCGTGACCGCCCCCTTCTACCTGACCAAACTGTTTGCCCCGCACTTTGCGCCCGGGGCGGCGGTGGTAAACATCTCCTCCTCCCGGGACCGGATGAGCCAGCCCAGGACCGAGAGCTACACCGCAGCCAAGGGCGGCATTTCCGCCCTGACCCATGCCCTGGCGGTGAGTCTAGCGGGCAGGGTGCGGGTGAACAGCATCTCGCCCGGATGGATCGAGACCGGCGACAGGGTTTGGACCGGCCCGGACGCCGCCCAGCAGCCCGCCGGGCGGGTGGGCAATCCCATGGATATTGCCCACATGGTGCTGTTCCTCTGTTCGGAAAAGGCAGGCTTCATCACCGGCGAAAACATCTGCATCGACGGGGGCATGACCCGCCAGATGATCTACCACAACGACTTTGGCTGGACCCTGCAGGAAGAAGAAGTGTAAAAACGGCGGCCTGCCGATTTGTGCGGCTGCCGTGGCTGCCGCCCCGCATTATTGACATATGTCAAAAACGAGCGTATACTGGGGTTGAGAACGCACAAAGGAGAATCCCCATGCCCAGACCGACCAAATGCCGGCGGGTCTGCCACTATCCCCGGCGGGTGACCTTCTGCCCCGCCGGGCAGGAGCAGGCTGCGGACCCCATCCGGCTGACCGTGGATGAATACGAGACCATCCGCCTGATTGACGGCGAAGGACTGTCCCAGGAGCAGTGCAGCGAGTCCATGCAGATCGCCCGCACCACCGTGCAGCGCATCTACGAAAGCGCCCGCCGCAAGCTGGCGGACATGCTGGTGCACGGGCGGGCGCTGCACATTGAGGGCGGCGAGTTCCGCCTGTGCGACGGCCAGGGTGCCGGGTGCGGATTCCCCGGATGCTTCAAACAGCAATACCACCGGCAATACCGGAAACCGGAAGGAGATTCCATCATGAGAATTGCAGTCACCTATGAAAACGGACAAATTTTTCAGCATTTCGGCCACACCGCCCAGTTCAAGATCTACGATGTGCAGGACGGCAAGATCCTGTCCGCCCAGGTGGTGGACACCAACGGCAGCGGCCACGGCGCCCTGGCCGGGGTGCTGACCGCCCTGAACGTGGACGCCCTGATCTGCGGGGGCATCGGCGGAGGTGCCCGGATGGCCCTGGACGCCGCCAACATCCGGCTGTACGGCGGGGTGAGCGGCAGTGCCGACGAAGCTGCCCGGGCCCTGGCCGAAGGCCGCCTGACCTTTGACCCCGACGCCCACTGCGACCACCACGACCACGGGGAAGGCCATTCCTGCGGGGAGCACAGCTGCGGCGGCCACTGCGGCAGCCACTGAACCGGCGGGGTTTCCCGGCTCCGCCCTCCCTCAAAACAGATGAAAAGATGAAAAAGCCCGGCAGCCTTTCGGCTGCCGGGCTTTTTATGAACAAGAGGCAACGGCCGTTGCGCACGCCCTTTTTCGTCCCGGGAGGCGGACGCGCGCCAGGGCGCATCAGCTCTTTTTCATCACCAGAAACTTCATGGTGGGATACAGGGTGAGCACCTGGATCAGGATGTTGACGCAGTTGGCCAGGTACGGGGCCAACCCGCCCACAATGCCGGACAGAGGCGCCACGATCAGGGTGGGCACGTACAGGCAGATGAAGTAGACGATGAGCACCGCCACCACATAGATCACGATGGCCGGGCCAAGCCTGTTGTTGGCATGAAAGACCGCCTTGCGCTGAACGATGAAGTTCACCGTCTGGGCGCACCCGTAGCTGAGCAGGAAGGAGAGGAACCCGCACAGGCCCCCGTTTTCCAGGGAGTAGTCAAAGGGGCCCCAGGAGAAGGGGATTCCGGCCAGGGCGCGGAACAACAGGGTGTTGCCGATGGCCAGCACCACGAAATTGGTGATGGTGGCAATGTTGGCCAGCAGGTTGAACAGGATGAATTCGTAGAGATTGGGGTATTTTGCTCCCCATGCCTTGATGGCGTTGATCACGCAGATCCCTCTTTCCGGTTGCGGGGCAGCGGGGGTCCCATCCGGGATGGGATACCGCTGCGGGTGTCAGTCTGCCTTTTCGGCTTTCTTTTTGCTCTTGTAGTTTTCGGGGTGACGCTTGGCGTCCCGGGTGCGCCGCACATTGGCGACGATGCCCAGCAGGATGCCCAGACCGATCACCACGTCCACCGCGATGACGCCCATGCGCCAGGGGGACATCTGATAGTAGACCTTGGCACCGGGAACCGCGCCGTTGACCTGGGCGGAGTTGGCCATGGTGAACAGGGTGTCCTTGATGGCCTTGCGCAGCGCCGTGACGCCGGTGGCGGTATCCAGCTCGGTGTAGGAGCCGGGGCTCAGGGTGTTGTCGATCATGTGCTGGGCCACGCCCGCGCGGACCATACGGTTCACCGCGATGTCGTCGTTGGGGCCGTTGCCCTGGTCGTAGTCGGTGATGACGAAGCCCTGGAAGCCCCATTCGTTGCGCAGGACGTTGGTCATCAGGTTGTAATCGTAAGCCGTGAACAGGCCGCCGATGCCGGACCAGCCGCTGCTCATCATGCAGTCGGCGGCGCGCATGGTCTTTTCGGAGACGGTGCCCTGGTCGTCGGAGATATAGCGGATGGTCTTGTAGGAATCCTTCACCGCGATCTCAAAGGCCTTGAGGTAGAGTTCGCGGATGGTCTGCTCGGTGGCCCACACCGAGGGGATCCACCAGCGCTGTTCCTCCTGGTCCACCATGGCAAAGTGCTTCAGAGCGCAGTAGGTGCCCTTGTCGCCGGCGCCGGAGATGATGCCGGCGGCCATCTTGCCGGAGACCACGGGGTCTTCGGAGTAGTACTCGTAGTTACGGCCGCTGAAGGCAGACCAGTGCAGGTTCACGGCCGGGGCGTACCAGCCGCCGCCGTCGATCCAGTAGTTTTCTTCGCCCACGGCTGCGCCCATCTGGTAGGCCAGGTCGGGGTTGTAGGTCTGGGCCAGGGTGGTAGCGGCGGGGAAGGAGCAGCAATCCACCCAGCTGTTGCCCTCGTTGTCGTTGAGGGCCAGGCCCTGGGGGCCGTCATGTTCGGAGGTGGCCATCTTGCCCACCGAGCTCAGCTTGCCGGAAGCATAGCCGTTGGTGAACAGGGCCAGGGTGATCTCGGGGCTGTTGTAGTCCACCTGATCCAGCAGCTTGTCCCACAGGGGATCATAGTAGCTCAGGCCGCGCATGTTGGACAGGGTCAGACCGTTGTTCTGGTTGGAAGCGGGCATCTCGGATTCGGGCACATAGACCTTGCTGCCCTCCACGTTGCCCATGACCGGGTCGGAATCCGCATCCCAGGCGCCGTTGCCCAGGTCCATGGTGTTGTAGCTGTAATCCAGCCACTCGATGACCTGGTCGCTGGCCTGGCGGGTCTCGTCGGTGGGGGCGGTGGGCTGGGTGTTGTTCCAGTCGCTGCGGGTGAGGATGGTCACATCGTGGCCCACCTCGGGGTTGGTCATGTATTCGTTGGCGTGTTCAAACTCGTTGGTGGCGGCCACAAAGGTGGCGTCGGGGTCAGCCTCGGCGGCGGCAGGAACACCGGTGGGCGTGCCGTCGGCGTTCAGAGAGGACTGGGCGTCCTTCTCGGACTGACGGATGTGGGAATCGTCGGAGCCGTCATACCAGATGGTGGTGGAAACCTTGGCGACCCGGGAGTCGATGGCCTGATGGCTGTTGGACCGCACCGAGATGGTGTAGTCCCCTTCCTCCAGCATGTAGCAGCCGGTGGTGCCGTTGCTGTTGGCGTGGGTGTAGCAGTAGGAAGCCATATCTTCCTTGGGGAAGCTGATGGTCACGGTCTCGGACTCACCGGGGGCCAGCAGCTGGGTCTTGCCGTAGTCGATGAGGTTGACCACCGGCTTTTCGATCTTGTTGTCCACATCCAGCTGGGTGTAGGGGGCGGTGAAATAGACCTGGACAACCTCCTTGCCGGAGTAGGTGCTGCCGGTGTTGGTCACCTTGACCTGGACTTCCACCGAGTCGGCATTGTCGGTGAAGCCGACGATCTGCTGGTCAAAGGTGGTGTAGGACAGGCCGTAGCCGAAGGGATACACCACGCCGTTGTCCCGGTTGTAGTAGGGGTCGGTGACGCCGGCGGGCAGGTTGGTGGAGGTGAAGTAGCCCAGCTCGGAAGCGGTCTCATACCAGCGGTAGCCCATGTAGACGCCTTCCTCGTATTCGCGGAAGGGCGCATTGAACTCAGGGCCGCCGGTGAAGGCTGCCAGCCAGATGTTGCGGATATAGGTAGCATTGACATACTCCGCGTTGCCGGTGTTTTCATCGGCAAAGTTCACGAAGGTGGGGTTGGTGGTGTTGTCCGCCGTGAAGGTGTCCACGGTGCGGCCGGAGGGCGTCACGGTGCCGTTGAGGATCTTGCCCAGGGACTTGAAGCCCATGGCGCCGGGGGTGCACATCTGCAGGATGGCATCCACTTCGGGGTCGTCCTCCAGTTCGCCCAGTTCCATGGCGTTGCAGGAGTTGACCACCACCACAACGCTGCTGCAGTTGGCCTTGGCGTATTCCAGCGTTGCCTTTTCCAGGGAGGTCAGGGCCAGCTGGTGGGGGGTGCCGTCGGAGTATTCATGGGTGTACAGGTCGCCGCCTTCACCGGAGGCACGGCCCACAAAAACAATACCTGTGGTATCCTTGCAGGTATCTTCCAGCCCGGCGTAAGTCTCCACCGGGTATTCGGCGATGTTCACCGACGCGCCCAGGAAGGCGGTCTGGCCGCCCTCACCGCTGGCAGCCACGGGGGTGATCTCGGTGGGGGTGGCCTGCTTCATGGCATCCACCACCGCCTGGTTCACATTGGTAAAGGCTTCGGTCAGGCCGCGCTCGGCGGTGTAGACGTAATCCGCCGTGGTGTTGGTGCTGCCGGAACCGCTGCCGCTCATGACCGGGTTCAGGTACCGGTACCCGAAGGGGGTCACCCCGTCCGAGGAGGACAGGGGCAGCAGGCCGTCGTTTTTCAGCAGGACGATGCCCTCATCGGCGATCTGCTCTGCCACGGCGGCGCTGTTCTGCAGGGCTTCCTCCTGGTTGGAGGAGGCGAAGTCATAGTAGTCGGCGTCCCATCCCTTGGTGCCGGCGGGGGTGGTGACACTCTTACGGCCCTTGCCCAGGAAGGTATCCAGGGACGAGGTGAAGTAGTTGGTCACGGTGGTCAAAACAACTGCGAACGCCAGAAAAACCGCCATGATGGGGATGGTGATGGCTCTGAATTTCACAACGCTCATCTTCAATTTTTTGGGTTGCATCATGATTTCTCCCTTCTTTTTTTCTCCGGAGCGCCCCGGAACCGCCGGGCCGCTTCCTGCGGGCTTGCGCCCTGTGTGTCGGCTGAAGCACCCACCTTCTTTCTTCCTGTACCATATAAGAACTCTCCTGCATAAACACAGGGAAATTGCTTACGCATGCCGAAGGGTAAACGCCAGAAAGTCCACCGCGCCGGTGCCGCAGAAGCGGAAATACAGCGCCTTTTTGCCGGTGCCCAGGTCCACCTGGTCCCGGACCCGTTCCGCCGGGCCGTGGCAGTGCACCACGATTCGGGCCGGGTCGGCAAAATCCGGGGTGGTGGAAACTTCCATGGTGCCGCTGGCATTGCCCTTGACTTCCAGCTCCAGGTCGGTGGGGCCTTCCATCTCAAAATATTTGAACCCGGCCACGGCGCCGTCGCCCATGTTGGCGATGTACTGGTCGCCGTCGCCCTCCCGGTCGCCGCCGGTCTGGGTCAGGTAGGGGTGGTGTTTCAGGGCTTTGCGGGCCTTCTTGTCGTCGTAGCGGCAGGTGCCCGCCTTGCCCCAGAGGTTGCAGGCGATGCGGGCCTCGTACCGGCCCACCCCCTTGAGGGGGCCGCCGTTGAGGCCGCAGCTGGTGACCTCCGCCTGGCGGAAGGAGCCGTCCGGGTTGCGGGTCAGTTCCTCGGCGCAGGCCTGGCGGGAGTAGGAATGGCGGTTGGTCTGGCGATGGTAGAAGATGTACCACCGGTCCCCCAGATGCAGCATGCCGCCGTGGGTGTTGCCCAGGTAGTTCACCGCTTTGGTCTCGTCCTCGTTGCCGTCCAGGAACAGATCCCCCAGGCTGACCAGGGTGCCGCCATAGACGAAGCCGCCGTCCGGGTGGTCGCTCACCGCGTAGCACAATTCATGGTTGTGGCGGGAGGAATACACGAAGATATACCGGGAACCGTCCTTGCGGATGGAGCTGGCTTCAAAGAATTCATGGCCCGCAAAGGCGCCGGGGCCCTCTTTGGGGAAGATGACCTTTGGCTCGGTGCGGATGGTGACCATGTCCTGTTCCAGGCCCACCACCACGCCGCCGTCGTTTTTCAGCTTGCGGAAACCGCTGGCAATGGCCGGCACCGGGGTGTAAAAGCCGGAATACAGGTAGACGCTGCCGTCGTCATCCACCAGCACCGCCGGGTCAAAGGGCATCTGGTCCCCCTTGCGGCGGCCCCAGATGGTGCCGTCGGCATAGTGGACATAGCCGTAAAACTCATACTGGCCGGCGGGGGTGTCGCACACCGCCACCCCGATCATGCCGTAAAAGTCGAAGGCATAGTAGAGATAGTAGCGGCCGTCCGGGCCCCGGGCCACATCCGGCGCAAAGAGCAGGTGCAGGCCCAGCTTGTTCTTGGGGTCCTGGTTCTTGCGGAAGATGGTGCCCTCACACCGCCACTGGGACAGGTCCTCCACCGGGGCGGACCAGCAGACGTAATCGTTCATGCAGAAGATCGGTGCGCCGAACCGGTCGTGGGAGCCGTACACATAGACCCGGTCCCCGAACACATGGGGTTCCCCGTCCGGAATGTACTCCCAGCTGGGGAGATACGGATTAAATACCTGCTGCTTCACCAAACTTCTTCCTTTCCAGAACTTCATCGTGCAATCAGTATAAATCTTTTTCCCGAGTTGCGGCGTCTTTTGGCACAATCGGTCATTCTGGCGGCACAATCGGTTTTTTCTGCGCATTTCCCACAAAAGCACCCCGGTGCCTTTTGGGCAGGTTGCCGTGTCAAATCCGCGCAAAACCCACGTAAAAAAGGGGCAGAGGATACCGCCGTATCCCCTGCCCCCCGGCAAGGTTCATTCTTTGACCGGGATGAGCACCCGGATGTAAAACCAGTTGTCCTCCGAAAAGACCGACACCGACCCGCCGTACTTTTCGGCGGTGTAGCGGATGCTCTTGATGCCGTAGCCGTGGTAGCCCTGGCGGTCCTTCTTGGTGGTCAGGTATTCCCCGTCCCGCTTTTCGATGGGGGATTCAAAGTAGTTTTCCACCCGCACCATGACGCAGCCGCTGTTCTTGTACACCGCCACCCGGATGAGCCGCTTGTCCGGCTCTGCCAGCTTGGACACGCTCTCGATGGCGTTGTCCAGGGCGTTGCCGAAGATACTGCAGATGTCCATGGTGTCCATGAAGTTCAGCTGGGCGCCGTCCGCCACCACCGTCATGGTAATGCCGCACTGCCGGCAGACCATCTGCTTGGCGGTGAGGATGATGTCCAGCACCGCGTTGCCGGTCTTTTGCTGGTTGTCGTACTGCTGGATGCCGGATTCCAGCTCCTGCAGGTATTGTTCCCGCCGGGCGGAGTCCGGTTCCATCCGGATGATGTTCAGCTGATGCTTCAGGTCGTGGTATTTGCGGTTGATGAGCTCGATGCTCTCCTTGGACTGTTTGTACTGCTCATACTGCAGGGAGAGCATCTTCTGGATGGCGTCCACCTCCCGGGAGAGCTGCAGTTCCCGCAGATGGTCCTGGTGGGAGTAGATCATGACCAGCCCCGCAAAATCCACCAGGGTGCGGATGTAGAAGATCTCGGCGCTGAGCCGCCCGCTGAAGGGGGTCTCGGTGCTGGCGTAGCTGATGTTGCTGATGAGGAAGGCCCCCACCGCAATGGCCACCACCGAGCACATCTCCTTGCGGGAGACCTTCAGGTGGGCGAACCGCCGGAGCTTGCGGCCTTCCAGCTGGTAATAGAGGGCGAAGATTCCCCCGTAGACCACCGCCATCATGAGCACCGACGGCCACAACGCCCCGCCGAAAAGCCCCATCACGCTGCAGTAGATCTGCCATTCCAGGGAGGCCATGAACTCGGCGCAGATGAAGGCCGCAGCCCAGTAGAACCCTGCCTCAGTGGGAGAGATGTTGCAGCACAGCAGGAGCACCCCGTACATCAGGGCCAGGGCCACCCCCATGCCCAGCAGCCAGAGCAGGTTGGTGGGTGCCATGCCGATGAGGAGCTGGACCCCGCACAGCACCGGCAGGAAGACCCCCGCAATGAGCCCTGTCACCGGCTTGGAATAGCGGCGGTTCAGCCGCAGGATGAACAAAAGGCAGCACAGCCATTCCGCCAGGGCGGTGTAGAGTTTGGGGATATCGGGCAGAATTTCCATCACCATTTCCCTCCCACATAGGCGGCCAGGTCCTCCATGAATTCCATCTTGCGGGAGCGGCTCACCGGCAGGGTCTCCCCCGCCACGGTCACCGTGTTCTTTTCCACCCGCTCCACCCAGGCCAGGTTGACCAGCAATCCGCTGTTGCAGCGGGAGAAATGCTGGCCCTGCAGCCGGGTCTCCATATTTTTCAGGGAGTCCCGGTTGGAGTAGTTCCCCTGGTCGGAATGGACCACCAGATTGTGGCCCTGGCTTTCGATGTAATAGACCCCGGACACATCCAGCCGGATCATGTTGCCGTCCTTGAGGATGTGCAGGTAAAAGGCGGAGCGCTCCCCGATCTTTTTCAGCGCCTTCTGCAGTTCCTGCACAAAGGCAAACCGGTTGATGGGCTTGAGCACATAGTCCATGGCCTCCACCTCATAGCCCTGGATGGAGTACTGGGCCAGATTGGTGATGAAGATGATGATGACGTTCCTGTCGTACCGGCGGATGCGCCGGGCGGCCTCCATCCCGTTCATGTGCCGCATCTCGATGTCCATGAAGATGATGTCGAACGCGGCGGTGTAGGATTCGGTGATCTCCATGCCGTCGGAATAGTTGTCCACCCGGAAAGAGGTGCCGTTTTCCTCCTCATATTCCCGGATATACCGGTTCAGCTGGTCCCTGTAGGCGGGATCATCCTCCACAATGGCGATCCGGATCATCCCATCGCCTCCCTTCCCTTGGCAGTGCGGCCGCTGCCTGCGGCCGGCATTTTTCTGTATATAGTATATATCCAACACCGGAAAAACCGCAAATCATTTTGTGCCCGGTTGTCCCCCATGCAAAAACCCCCGGACGGGGCAGGGCCCGTCCGGGGGAGACTGTGTTGCCGGAGGATGGGATCATTCCTTCACGGCGCCGGCGGCCACACCGGCCAGGATGTGGCGCTGGAAGATCACATAGATGATGATGGTGGGCAGCATGATGACGATGATGCCCGCGGCCAGGCTCTGCCAGGAGCCCTGCTGGGCGTTGGCATAGTCCATGAGGAAGGTGGTCAGGGTGCGCAGCTTGTTCTTGGGCATGTACAGGTAGGGGATGTACATGTCGTTGATGATGGTGATGGCCTTGATGATGACCACGGTGGCGGTGGCGGGGGACAGCAGGGGGAAGATGATCCGCCCGAACAGCCCGAAGTAGCTGCAGCCGTCCAGCAGGGCGCTTTCGTCCAGGGAGACGGGCAGGGTGGAGATGAACTGCCGGTAGATGTACAGCTGCATCAGGTCGGCGGCAATGTAGATGACGATGGGCGCCCCCAGGGTGTTGTACAACCCCAGCCCGTTGATGATCTTGAAGCGGGCGATCTCGGTGACGAAGGTGGGCACCAGCATGCCGATGAAGAACATGCTGACGATGATCTTTTTGCCCCGGAACTGGAACCGCTCGATGATGAAGGCGGTGACGGTGCCCAGCAGCACGTTGAAGATGATGCTGACCACCAGGATGATGAGGGTGTTCTTGAAGCCGATGAGCAGGTACTTGTTGCCGAAGACCTCCGCATAGTTTTCAAAGGTGATGCGGTCCAGGGGCAGGGTCAGGGGGGAGGTGTTGACCATGTCCCCCTTGTTTTTCAGGGAGGCGAAGAGGGTCAGCAGGATGGGGGTGATGACGATGAGCACCATCCCGATGCAGATGAGCTGCTTGAGGATCTGGGCCAGCAGCTCGCGGGTCTTTCTGGATTGCAGCATATCAGTCCTTGTCCTCCTTCAGAATCAGTCCGTGGATGATCTTGTTCTGGATCAGGTAGATCACCACGATCATGACCATGATGGCCACGGCCATGGTGGAAGCCAGCCCGAAGTTGGAGAACTCGAAGGCGGTGTTGATGGTGTACAGGGTGAAGGTGCTGGACGCGTAGCCCGGGCCGCCGGCGGTCATGACGAAGGGAATGTCGAAGACCTGCAAGGCGCCGCGGATGTTGTCGAACAGCACGAAGTCCACCATGAGCATGATGGAGGGGATCTGGATATACCGGAACATCTGCCAGGTGTTGGCGCCGTCGATGACGGCGGCCTCCTGGATATCCTGGGACACCGACTGCAGCGCCGCCAGGAAGAGGATCACATGATAGCCGGAGTACCGCCACAGGGAGACGAAGGCCAGCACGAAGTTGACGATGGTGGGGTCGGACAGCCAGCTGCGGCTGAGCATGCCCAGGTGCAGGGCCTTGAGGATGCCGTCAAAGGCGCCGTTGACCGGGGAGAAGAAGTAGGAGAAGGCGTAGGCGATGGCCACGCCGTTGATGATGTAGGGCAGAAAGACCATGGTCTTGTAGAAACCGGCTGCCCGCAGCTTGGAGTTGAGCAGCACCGCGAAGGCCAGTTCCACCGGGATCATGAGGAGGTGGGCAAAGAAGTAGACGGCGTTGTTGCCCAGGGACTGCCACAGGTCCGGGTTGTGGAACATGCTGATGTAGTTGTCCAGCTTGATGAAGTTGCTGGTGGGCGAAAGGCCGTCCCAGTCGGTAAAGCTCATGCGGATCAGGTCCAGCGCCGGCACCATGACGAAGCCGACCAGCAGCAGGGTGGGCAGGATCATGCACACCGCAATGAACAGCTGGCGCTGTTGTTTCAAGGTTTTCATTCGGTAATACCCCCAGACAAAAGAAGCGGGGGCCGCCCTGTATAGCAAGCGGTCCCCGCGGGTGTTCCGTACAGATTACTGGATGCCCAGCTTGGCGCGGGCCGCGGTCCACTTGGCGTCCAGATCGGCCAGCGTGCTGTCCAGATCAAAGCCGTCGGTGAACATCTGCGCGCCCAGCTTCTTGTAGTCGAAGGTGGTCTCGTTCTGCAGTGCGGTGAAGTCGTCGCCGCCGCCGTCGTACATCACCATCTCGGCGTCAGGCTGCAGGGCATCGGCCTCGGCCAGCACGGGGTCCTTCTCCTTGGGGAAGTTGGCCATGGAGGAGGCGCTGGAAACGTAGGCGATGTAGCCGGGGTACCATTCCTCGCTGTAGAACCATTCCACAAAAGCCTTGGCCAGTTCGGGGTTCTTGCTGTGGGTGGTCACGCCCATGAAGCTGTCGCCCTGGACCACATAGCGGAAGGGTTGGTCGGCGGTTTCCCGCACGGGCAGGTAGAAGGTGCCCAGCTGGTCGGTGCTTTCGGCGCCGGCCTGGATGTTCTGCAGGCCCCAGTCACCCAGGGCGATGATGGCGGCCTTCTTCTGGGCGAAGAGGGTGGTCGCCTGGTCGTTGCCCAGGCCCAGGGGGTCCTTGCCGAACACGCCGGAGGTGAACAGGTCGTACACCCGGTGGTAGGCGATGTTGATGTCGCTGCCTTCGGCGAAGGGGGTGTCGGTCTTGGCCATGTCGTTCCAGTTCTGGCCGTTGCCGTTCACCAGGGCGGGCATGAATTCCATGTAGGGATAGTCGGGCCATTCATCCTTGGCGCCCAGGGCGATGGCCATGAAGTCGGGGTCCTTGGCGCCGTAGTAGTCCTGCAGCGTCTTGGAGACAGTCTTGAGCTCCTCCCAGGTGGTGGGCACTTCCACGCCCGCCTCCTGGAACATATCCTTCCAGTAGTAGACGTACTCATATCCGGCGGTCATGGGGATGCCCAGGATCTTGCCGTCCAGGGCGTAACCGGCGGCCAGGGTGTTGTTCTTGGCGGCTTCCAGGTCGGACAGGTCCAGCAGATAATCCTGGAACCGGGACAGGGTGAAGGGCTTGTTGAACATGACGTCGGGCAGCTGGTTGGCGGAAGCCCGCATCTTCATGGCGTTCCAGTATTCGCTGTCGTCCTTGATCTTTTCCACCTCGATCTCGGCGTTGGGGTAGTGTTCCTGGAACTTGCCCACCATGTCGTTCTGGTCGATGTATTCCATCAGGTTGTTGTCCCAGATGGCAAAGACCAGCTCGCCGCTCAGGTCCTCATTGGCGGCGGCCTGGGTGGTATCCGCCGACTCATTGGTGCCGGCGGCGGGAGCCGTGCTGCTGCCGCTGCCGCCGCAGGCGGCCAGGGAAACCGTCATCATGGCTGCAGCCAGCAGGGCGCCGATCGCTTTTCTTCTCATTCTGTGTTCCTCCATTCCTGTTCTGGTCGGGCCGCTCCTTCCGCAGGCCCGTTTCGTTGTTCCTATTATACAGGGGGAGGCAGCGCCCATTCCATGAAAACCCGTTTGACTTCTTGCGAATTCGTCAGGAGTTTTGGCCCTGTGCCCGGTAATCTTTGGGGGATATGTCCAAATTTTTCTTGAAAACATGGGTAAAGTGTTCAATGCTGTTGTACCCGGCCCGGTCGCTGACCTGATAAATTTTCAGGTCGGTGGTGCGCAGCAGGTCCTGGGCGTAGCGCAGCCGCAGCCCGTTGAGGTAGCTGATGAAGGTGCAGCCGCACCGCTTGGTGAACTGGGTGCTGAAATATTTTTCGCTCAGCCCCACCTGGTCGGCCACCGTCCCGAGGGTCAGGTCGTGGTCGGTGAAGTGGTCCTCCAGGTACTGGCAGGCCCGCTGGATGGGGTCGGCGCTGTCGGCGGCAGGGCGGCGGGTCAGCCGGTCCCGCTCCCGCCGCAGCAGGCTGCGCAGCCAGATGCCCCGCTCCCCCGGCGTGGGCAGGGCTTCCAGCCCGGCCCGGCAGCCGGACAGCCCCTGGGTGGACAGGCCGCACCGCCGCTGCATGGCCGCCATCCGGGCCAGCAGGGCCAGGATCAGCCGGGTGTGGTCCTCCCCTTCCCGCTGTTCCAGGGCGCGGAAGAACCCGGCCTTGGCGGCGGCATAGTCTTCCTCCGACCCGGCGCCCAGGGCTTCCACCAGGGGGGTGCAGATCGCCCCGCTGCGCTGCACCTCCCCGGCCAGGGCGCCGTACCCGGCCTCGGTGCAGACGGTGCCCGGCCCTTCCAGCACGGCCAGCTGCAGCAGCTCCCCGCAGCGGACACAGGCGTCGGGGACGGCGGTCTCGCTCACCATCCCGCTGACGGCGGCAGAGACGCTCAGGTTCATCATGTCCCGCCACACCGCCTGGATCTGCCGCACCACCGACAGCATGGTGTTGTGGTAGCGGGCCTTGTCCCCCACCTGCCACAGCAGCTCATACTGCCCCGGCCCGGCGGCCCGCACGGTGGCCCGGCCCGCCACCCGGGGGATCTGGCGCACCAGCTCCAGCATGGGCTTGTCCAGCCGGGTCTTCAGGTCGCCGCCGAACCGGGCGCTCACCCCGGCCAGGTCGTCCGCCGCAAAGACGGCCACCCCGTAGCTGCCCGGGGCCAGGGCGGGGCCGGGGGCGGCGGGAGCCCCCGCCGTGCCGCCCCCGAAGACCCCCTTGCGCAGGTCGGTGAGGGTGCGGGTCAGGCCGGGGGTGTCCAGATTGCCCTTGAGCAGGTAGTCGTGGGCGCCCAGGCGGAAGGCTTCCCGCACCAGTTCGTACTCGTCATAGCCGGAGAGCACCAGGGTCACCGGCAGCAGGGAGCCTTCCCGCAGGCGGCGGATCAGGCCCAGGCCGTCCAGCAGGGGCATCTTCATGTCGGTGATGAGCAGGTCCACCCGCCGGCGCTGCATCAGGTCCAGGGCCTGCAGCCCGTTGGTGCAGTCCCCCACCAGGGTGTAGCCCAGGGCTTCCCAGTCCACCATGGTGCGCAGCGCCGCCCGCAGCAGGGCGTCGTCGTCAGCAATCAGGGTTCGGATCATACGCTTCTTCCTCCTTTCGGGGCTGCGGCTCCCCCGCATCCCAGGGCAGGATCAGCCGCACCAGGGTGCCCCGGCCGGGCTCGCTCTCGATCTGCAGGCTGCCCGCCGTGCCGAAATGCAGCCGCAGCCGGGCCAGCACGTTCTGCAGGCCGATGCTGCTGCCCGACTGTTCCCGGGGCAGGGTATCCCGGAGCACCGCCCGGACGGTGGCGGCGTCCATGCCGCAGCCGTTGTCCTCCACCTCCAGCCAGAGCTGTTCCCCGTGGCGGGCGGCCCGGACGGTCAGTTCCCCCAGCTCCTCCCCCATGTCCGCAAAGCCGTGGTTCAGGGAGTTTTCCACGATGGGCTGCAGGGTCAGCCGGGGCAGACGGCAGGACAGGCAGTCCCGGTCCACCTCATACCGCACCTCAAAGCCGTCGGCATAGCGGATGCGCATGATGTAGAGGTAGCTGTCCAGCATTTCCAGCTCCTCGCCCACGGTGTAGAAGCTGGTGCTGCTGCGGAAGGAGCAGGACACGATGTTGGCCAGGGCCTGGGCCATCCGGCGGATGCCGTCGTAGCCGGACATCTGGGCCATGAACCGGATGGAGTTCAGGGTGTTGACGATGAAGTGGGGGTTGATCTGGCTTTGCAGGGCCTGGATCTCGGCCTGGTGCTTGCGCTTCTGGGCTTCCTCGTTGATGGCCAGCATGTTTTTCAGGCTCAGCACCATCTGGTTGAAGGCGTCGGTGAGCCGCCGCAGCTCCTGGTGTCCTGCGGGCTGCAGCTGGACATCCAGATCGTTGCCGGCCACCCGGTCCATGGCGTCGGCCAGGGACTGCACCGGCATGACGATGGCGTCCAGGAAATAGCGGGAAAAGAGGTAGAACAGCAGCAGCAGCCCGAACACCACCCCCGCCAGGATGGCGCCGGTGCCGGTGATGCGGTTGAGGATGCGGGCTTCGTCCACAAAGGTGACGATGCGCCAGCCGGTGAGGGGCACCTGCCGCACAATGAAGATGTAGCTGCGCTCCCGGCCGCCCTCCTCCAGCACCGCCCGGCGGTTGAAGGTGCCTTCGGGTAAAGCGGCGCCGTTTTCCCCGAACCAGCTCAGCACCGGCACGCTGCCCATATCCCCGAAGAGCACGCCGCCGGTCTCGTCCAGCAGCACGGTGGTGCCCATGTCCCCGCTGGTGCGGGCCCGCAGCAGCACCTCGCTGACCTGGGAGGTGGTGAAGTAGGCCACCACCTCGATGCTGCCGCTGCGGTCGGTGATGTAGTCCGGCGCCAGGGCCGTGACCAGCACCAGCTGCCGCCCTTTCTGGGTGTTGGCGGTCAGGTCGGTCTTGCTGGTATCATACCCGCCGATGGTCACCCGGTTGGGGGCGTCCAGGGCGGCGCGGTACCAGCTTTCGGCCCGCATCTCCCCGTCGGGCAGGGTGATGGCATCATTCACCGCCACGGCGCCCCCGTCCTTCATGAAAAAACGCCCGGCCAGGATGTTCTGGGACGGCACCATGGCGGTGTTGAAGCTGCGTTCCAGGGCCTTGTTGGCCAGATACTGCTGGCTGCTGCCGGTGCTGCGGTAGACCTGGTTGACAATGTCCAGGAATTCCCCGTCGTTCACATACACAAAGTGGGACAGCTGCAGGGAGGCCGACTTGATGTCGGTGTCCAGGGTGGTGGCCACCGTCTCCTGAAAGGCGGAGACGGTATCCACAATGGATTTGCGCATGACCCGATAAAGGATGACGGCCGCCGCCACCGACACCAGAATCAGGGGGATCACCACCAGCAGGGAGAACATCCGGTAAAAAAGTTTTTTCAGCGGGTATTGACTGGTGCCCAGCTGCATGGTCCGCCCTCCTTTCGATCTTCTTTGAACACCAGTATAACAGACCCGGCCGGGGTTGAAAAGAAAGAAGTCTCCGGATTCCGGCAGGCGCCGGGCGCCGCTTTACCAAAAATTCACCTGACTTTTACCGCGGCGTGGTGGAGAAAGGGGCGGTGCCGGGACTACAATACAGGTGCAGCCTGCAAAAGAGGCAGGGACTGCGAAAAGAAAGGGAGTCGAACCGCTATGAATCAGACACAAACCGGAAAAAAGGGACCCCTTCGCGGGCGGACGGTGGCCGGGGGCCTTGCCCTGGCGGCCGTGGTCTGCGGCGCCGGCGTGTGGAGCCTGCTGGGCGGTGCCGAAGCCGCCAGCATGGCATCGGCCGCCCTGGGCGCCGCCGTGCTGGCCCTGAGCCTGGTGCTGGCCCTGACCGCCGGGCCCCGGTGACCCTGCACCCCGGACCATAAAAGGACACGCTCTGCGGACATTCTGTCCCCAGGGCGTTTTTGTTTTTCCGCCTGCCCCGTTTTATCTCCCCGTGCCCGTCTGAGGGCCCTTAAACCGGTATGATATAGACATCCGATGGGACCACCGCTCCGGCGGCACGGTCCTTCATTCCCACACAGAAAGGACAGGGAGCTATGAACAAGCACGAATACAGCACCGAACTGGCCACCCACATCTGCAACATCATGGATGCGCACAACTGGCACTACGAATTTGATGCAGAGGAGGGTATCCTGTACTTTTCCTTTGTTGTGCACTCCCGCCTGGAGTCCACCAACATCCAGCTGCATGTACAGCACAGCCAGTATGTGCTGTACGCCCTGCTGCCGCTGGCCGCCCCCACCGAAGAGCCCCAGATCATGCAGCGCATGTGCGAGTTCACCGTCTGCGCCAACTACGGCCTGCACCTGGGCAACTTCGAGATGGATGTGCGGGACGGCGAACTGCGCTACCACACCTATGTGGACTGTGACGGCGGTCAGATGCCCACCGACGAGGTGGTCTGCAACAGCATCCATGTGGCGGTGCGGATGCTGGAACGGTACACCGACGCCATCCTGGATATTCTCTTCGGCAATGGCCGCCGCCCCGTGGCCGACATCGTGAGCGCCTGCGAACGCCGGTCGGACCAGCGTTTTTCCCGGGAACTGCTGGATCAGCTGTCGGCGCTGGGGGATGTGTCCAGGAAGGAGCTCCGCCAGATGATCGAGGAGGCCGGCGGCGAGTTTCCGCCGGAGGAGGACGACGAGGACGACGAGGACGACGAGGACGACCTGACCACCGCAGCCGATGACTGAGCCTGCGGCCCCAGCCGCCCCGAAAAAAGGAGGATGCAAGATGAAAGGAAGCACGATCAACCAGGCCACCGTGCAGCAGTTCCACGACTATCTGCAGGGAACGCGGTACCGTTACCACACGGATGGGGACGAGATAGGGATCTTCAGCTATGAAAAGATGCTGCCCTGTTCGGTGCACACCCTGGACATCCGCATTTTTGTGCGGGATGACAGCTACTCCGCCTACGGCACTCTGCCCTTCCACCTGGACGTGAAGGACCCGGTGCGGGTACAGCGCATGTGCGAACTGCTGACCCGCATCAACTACGCCCTGCCCAACGGCTGCTTCGAGCTGGATCTGTCCGACGGCCAGCTGCGCTACCGCGTCTACGTCAGCACCGAGGGCGGCATGGTCCCCAACCGGGAGATCATCTCCACCAGCCTGGTGATCATCGAGTCCGCCACGGTCTACTTCAGCAACGCCCTGGTCCGGGTGCTGTTCGGCGCACCGGATGTTCCCGTGGAGAAGCTGCTGGAGCGGAACAGCCACCTTCTGGACATGCAGCTGCTGGAATGGACCCTGCGCGACGCCGCCAGGGCCCGCACCCCGGTGGAGCAGTCCCTGGGCTGGCTGACCCACTGGTTACAGGAGTCTGCCCCGGAGGAGGACCCCTCCGGCGACATGCCTTTTGCGGCAGAAGAAGAAGCCGTAGGCGAATAAGACAAGGCGGGGCCCGCTTTTCCTTTCCGGGAAGGCGGGCCTTTTTGATGTACCGTCCGGGCGGACGACTGCCAGGAGAAAAGGCCTTCTTCCTTGACAGGGACGGCGGCCCCATAGTATGCTGACAGCAAGAAAGGGAGGTGTGCTGTATGGCCACGACCATCCTCATTGCGGAGGACGACGCCGACATCCGCAACCTGCTGCGGCTGTATCTGGAAAGCGAGGGCTACACCGTGCTGGAAGCCGCCGACGGGGAGACGGCTTTGTCCGCCGCCCTGACCCAGTGCCCCGACGCCGCCATCCTGGACGTGATGATGCCCAAGATGAACGGGTACGAGCTGACCCGGGCCCTGCGCCGCACCAGCGACATCCCCATCCTGATTTTGTCCGCCAAGAGCCAGGACAACGACAAGATCCTGGGGCTGAACCTGGGGGCGGACGATTACATCGCCAAGCCCTTCAACCCCATGGAGGTGGTGGCCCGGCTGAAAGCCCATCTGCGCCGGGCGGGGGGCACCCGCCGGGAGGCCCTGACCGTGGGGGCCCTGACCCTGGACACCGCCGCCATGCAGCTGTACAAGGCGGGGCAGCCCATTGCCCTGACCCCCACCGAGTACAAGATCCTGGCCCAGCTCATGCGGGCGCCGGGGCGCATCTTTACCAAGGTCCAGCTGTACGAGGGCATTGCGGGGGAATTTTTTGAGAGCAACGACAACACCATGATGGTGCACATCTCCAAACTGCGGGAAAAGATCGAGGACGATCCCAGGAACCCGCGGTACATCGTGACCATCCGGGGATTGGGGTACAAGATTGAAGCGTAAGGAAGACCGGCTGTTCACCCTGCTGGTGAAGAACTATCTGCTCTTCACCCTGGTTTTGCTGGGGCTGGCTGCCGCCCTGTACGGGGTGTGGGACCGGCAGTTTGAGCGGCTGCTCAACCCGGTGGACTGGGACGCCCTGCTGTGGGACCCCGCCCTGGAACAGGGGCGGTATACGAATCTGGACGGATACCTCCACGGGGAGGGCAACGGCTTTGCGGTGCTGGACGGCACCGGGGCCGAACTCTACCGGGCAGGGACCATGCCCGAACCCCTGACCGCCGGGGAGCTGGCCTGCGTGGCCGACTACCAGGGCGGGGAGTATCTGGAGGCTTTCCCCGAAGCGGAGGGCAGCCCGGTGCGCTACCGGGTGCTGCGCACCCGCCTGCGGGGGGACGGCACCGCCGAGATCACCGGGGACATGGCTCTGGACGCCGATTACCGGGTGCTATCCGGGGCGCTGAGCCCCGGCAAGACTTCTTACACACCCCGGGAGTACGCCATTTTGTCCGGGGCCTACCCCGCCCACGGCACCCTGTACCGGGCGGACCTGGCCGACGGGCGGATGGTGCTGTTCTGCGCCGCCCCTCTGGATGAGGAAGCCCTGAACCGGGTGTCCGAACGGGGGTGGCTCATCTGGGTGGCAGCCCTGCCCCTGTACGCCCTGGCCCTGGCCTTTTTCATCGGGCGGCTGGGGCGGCGCATCCGCCCGCCCCTGGAGCGGCTGCGGGCCGCCCTGGACGCCCAGGCCCGGGGCGCCCCCCAGCCGGTGGGAGACTGCGGCGGGGTGCAGGAACTGCAGCGCATCGGCCGCAGCCTGGACGAGCTCTCCGCCCGGCTGGCCGAGAGCGAGCGGGAGCGGGCGGAGATGGACCGGGAACGGCAGCGGATGATCGCCAACATCTCCCACGACCTCAAGACCCCTGTGACCGTCATTGCGGGGTATGTGGACGCTTTGGCCGACGGCAAGATACCCCCGGCGGAGCAGGAGCGGTATCTGGCCGCCATCCGCACCCGCACCGAGGCCCTGACCCGCCTGATCAACGCCTTCCACGAATACAGCAAGGTGGACCACCCCCAGTTCGGGCTGCAGCAGCGGGAGCTGGACCTGTGCGAGTATCTGCGGGAGTACCTGGCCAACCAGTACGACACCATCCAGCTGGCGGGCTTCACCCTGGAAGTGTCCATTCCCGAAACGCCCTGTCCCTGCTCCCTGGACCCCTTCCAGTTCGGCCGGGCGCTGGACAACCTGATCGGCAACGCCCTGCGGTACAACCGGCTGGGCACCCTGCTCACCGTGACCCTGGCCCCGGAGCCCGGGTGGGCGGTGCTGACGGTGGCGGACAACGGGGAGGGCATCCCCCCGGACCGGGCCGCCGCCATCTTTGAGCCCTTTGTGGTGGGCAGCGACGCCCGCACCGAGGGCGGCAGCGGGCTGGGGCTTTCCATCACCCGCCGGCTGGTGGAGCTCCACGGGGGCACCATCACCCTGGACAACCACCCCGGGGCGGGCGCGGCCTTCCGCATCCGGCTGCCTCTGCCCTCCTGATATGTCTCATACCTGCCCTGCCGGGGCGGAAAAGCGATTGCTTTTCCGCCCCGGTTTTTGCTTTCTTTACGAATCTTAAGGTTCCGTTGAGAAAGAACCAAGGTTTGTCCCGTATACTTCACCCTGTCAGCCAGACCAAGGAGGTGAACCCCATGAACAATCCCTGCCCCCGCAAGCGGCCTCTCATCGAGGTGCGCTCCATCCGCAAGGAATATCCCCTGGGGGATGAGACGGTGGTGGCTTTGAAAAACATCGACCTGAACATCATGCGGGGGGAGATCTGCTGCATCTTCGGCACCTCCGGTTCGGGCAAGAGCACCTTTCTGAACCAGCTGGCCGGGATGGAAAAACCCACCCGGGGGCTGGTGTCCATCGGCGGGGTCCCCATCTCCCGCCTGAATGAGAACCAGCTGGCGGCCTTCCGCCAGCGGCACATCGGCTTTGTGTTCCAGGCGTACAACCTGCTGCCCAACCTCACCGCCACCGAGAACGTGGCCATGCCCCTGATGTTCCGGGGCATGCCCCGCAAGGAGCGGGAGGAGGCCGCCCGCCAGATGCTCTGCCGGGTGGGGCTTTCCCACCGGCTGGACCACTTTCCCCGCCAGATGTCCGGCGGCCAGCAGCAGCGCGCCGGCATTGCCCGGGCCTTCATCGCCCGGCCGGACGTGGTCTTTGCGGACGAGCCCACCGGCAACCTGGATTCCAAAACCACCGTGGAGATCATGGAGATGATCTGCACCTTTGCCCGCCGCTATCACC
>CAUEKL010000002.1 GCA_959018215.1 uncultured Gemmiger sp. | reverse complement strand
GGGCTGTGCATCGAGACACGGCTCTTTTCCCTGGCAGGGGAGGCGCTGGGGCGGGAGGAACCCCTCTCCGCCCTGCCCGAGACCGAGGCCCTTCGCCCCACCCTGCTGCTGCCCGGGGTGCCCGGGGTGGGCCTGGCCACCCTGCGAACCCCGTTGCTCAACTGCGTGGACGGCGGCCCTGAGGCGGTGGCTGTCTTTGCCCCGGCGGCAGGGCTCATCCACAGCCTGAGCCGCACCGAATACCAGCTGCGCCGGGAGTTTGAGAACGGCGCCGCCCGGGTGTTTGCCTCGGAGGACCTGCTGGAACAGGATGCCTCCGGCCGGCGCAGCCTGCGGGACGACCTGTTTGTGGGTCTGCCCGACGACCCGGCCAACCTGGGCGTGACGGTGTACAGCCCCGCTTTGCGGGAACAGAGCTATCTGGCCCGCAAGCAGGACATCCTGCGGGGGTGCGAAAGCCTCATCGGCCTCAAGCGGGGGCTGCTCAGTGAGGTGGAAGCCACCGAGCGCACCGCCACCGAGGTGACCGCCTCCACCGGGGACTATGACCTGACCATCCGGGATTTTCAGGCCATGTGGGAAGGGGCTCTGCGGGAGGCCCTGACCCTGTGCGACGCGCTGGGCCGGGCCTACGGCCTGTGCAGCGGCGCCCCCTTTGACCCCGACGCCGCCCTGACCCTGGACTGGGGGGACGGGGTCCTGTACGACCGCACCCGAACCTGGAACGAATACCTGGACATGGTGGACGGAGGCCTGCTGCGCCCCGAGCTGGCCCTGGCCTGGTATTTCGGACTGCCCCACGAGACCGAGGCCGACCTGGCCGCCATCCGTGGGCGGTATATGCCCGGCACAAAGGAGGTGAATCCGGATGGAACCCAAGCCCAATGAACCCAGCACCACCCCCGCGCCCTACGCGGCGGGCACCGGCACGGCGGCCATGCTGCCCGGCCGGGAAGCACTGGACCGCATGAGTTATCGGGAGAGGCTGGCCCTCAAGCACAGCGACCCCGCCGCCTACGAACAGCTGCGCCGCGGCTGACAACTGAAAGGAGAACAAACATATGGCAGATATGACCACCAAACTGGCGGACCTCATCGACCCCGAAGTCATGGGCGACATGGTGAGCGCCCGCATCCCCAAGAAACTGCGGGTGGCGCCCTTCGCCAAGGTGGACGACACCCTGGTGGGCGTCCCCGGCGATACCATCACCGTGCCCGCCTACGGCTACATCGGCGACGCCGACGACGTGGCCGAAGGCGCCGAGGTGGCCATCGAGAAGATGACCACCTCCACCCGCAAGGCCACCGTCAAAAAGGCCATGAAGGGCATCAGCCTCACCGACGAGGCGGTCCTCTCCGGCTACGGCAACCCGGTGGGCGAAGCCAACACCCAGCTGGCCCTGTCCATCGCCGCCAAGATCGACAACGACTGCATGGATGCCCTCCAGGGCGCCAGCCTGACCTACGACGGCAGCGGCGGCAACATCAGCTATGCGGGCATCGTGGACGCCCTGGACCTGTTCGAGGAGGAACAGGGCAGCGACAAGGTGATCTTTGTTCACCCCAAGCAGGTCACCCAGCTGCGCAAGGACCCGGACTTCCTCTCCGCCGACAAGTACCAGGCCGGGGTCATGGTCTCCGGTGAGATCGGCATGGTGGCGGGCTGCCGGGTGGTGCCTTCCAAGAAGGTGCCCCTGGTGGATGAGGACGCCAACTATTCCTGCCCTATCGTCCGGCTGGAAAGCGACCCCGAGACCGAGGACGAGATCCCGGCCCTGACCATCTACCGCAAGCGGGAGGTCAATGTGGAGGCCGAGCGCAAACCCAAGATCCGCACCACCGAGATCACCGCCGATGAATTCTATGTGGCGGTGCTGTCCAACGAAGCCAAGGTGGTGCTGGCCAAGTTCAAGGTCTGAGAGGGGGCATCGCCTTGCCGGACTATACCTTTTACACCGATGCCTATCTGGGGGAGGATATCCCCGAAGGGGACTTTCCCCGCTACGCCAAGCGGGCCGCTGCCAAGCTGGCCCACTACCAGCAGGTGTTCCGGGTAAGTCCCCGGGAGGGCGTTCCCGACGCGGAGGACAACGCCCTGTGCGCTATCGCCGACGCCATGTACGAGTTTGACGCCGAGGACAGCCGCCGGGGCCTGGCCTCCGCCAGTGTGGGCTCGGTGAGCGAGACCTACACCGCCCCGGCGGAACTGTCCGCCACTACCCTCTATCTGCGGGAGTCCTACTTCCGCCAGGTGGCCGGGGACTTCCTGCTCATGAAGCGGGGGGTACGCCATGGCTGATCTGCTGCGCTACCCCCTGTGCACCCAGACCGTGACCCTCTACCACCCGGATGAAGTGGCCGGGACGGTCACCCGCACCGTGGTGACGGGAGCCTTCCTGGACCGGCGGCTGCGCATGACCCACACCGAGACCGGCCGGCAGCAGGCCCAGGCCTTTGTGCTGATCCTGCCTGCCGCGGCAGGGCTCCCGGGGCAGGACTACACCCTGGAACCCGGGGACCGGGTGCTGGAAGGGGAGGGGCCCGCTGTTTCCTGGCAGACCTGGCCGGAATTTGTGCCGGCGGTGCAGCCCGGGGTCTGCTGTGTACAGTATGTGGACCCCAAGACGGTCGGGGGACGGTTCTGCCATCTGGAAGCCGGGGGCTGGTGGACCCGGTCCGGCAGCGGCGCCCACAGCCTGACCAACTAAGGAGGACCGCCCATGGAAGACGAACCGCTGAAAACCCTGTGCGACTGGCTGCGCACCGCCCCTGCCCTGGCCGGGGTGAAGACCCTGTGGGTGGACGGTGCCCCGGCGGTGCCGGGCACGGCGGGGCTGTTCCCCGCCGGGGTGCAGGTGACCGAACGCCGGGTGAATCTGTGGGGCGAGGTGCGCCTGCGCTGCCGGGCCTCCTTCACCCTGCGGCTGGTGCTGCCCTACGGCGGGTGCAGCGCCCACAAAAACGCCGCCACCCTGCTGGAACTGCAGCGGTGGGTGCTGGAACAGAGTGCGGCGGGCACGGCACCGGAGTTCGGCAACACCGACCCCGAACAGGAACGCCTCACCGCCGCCGACGCCAGGCTGGAACGGGCCTCCGACGAGGGCACCGCCGTCTACGCCGTGCAGCTGACAGCCGAATACACCATCCGGTATTGAAAGGAGAGAACCGTTTTTGAAGATTGAACGCAAATACATGGCCCACTACCTGAACGCGGCCTTTTCCGACGAGGAGAGCGAATACTGCCGCCTGGGCGCCGACCTGGAGGAATATTCCCCCGAACTGAGCGCCAATGTGGAAAAAAAGACCAACATCCTGGGCCAGACCTCGGTGGTCATCGACAGCTATCAGAAGCAGGGCGAGGTCTCGCCCTACTACGCCGAGAAGGACGACCCCCTGTTTGAAAAGCTCCAGGCCATCATCGATGGCGACCTGGTGCTGGACCAGCTCAAGACCGACATGGTGGAGGTCAAGCTGTGGGGGGATGAGTCCGACGCCTACCCGGCGGTGAAGGAGGAGGTGTATGTGGAGATCGTCAGCTACGGCGGTGATACCACCGGCTACCAGATCCCCTTCAACGTCCACTACACCGGCGTCAAGACCGCCGGGACCTTCAACGTGAGCACCAAGACCTTTACCCCCGCCCCGGCGGCGTAACCCCCGCCGGGCGGGTGGGCGGGAAACACAAAGGAGCGTGATTTTTCGATGCACAAACTGCTGGTGGATACCGGTGTGGAGGAATTCGAGGTCAACGGGCGGGGCGTGCTGCGCTTCAACCCCGGGGACCCCAACATCTATCACCGTTTTTTTGCGGCCCGGGAAGAGCTGGCCGCCATGGATGAGGAACTGACCCGCCGGAGCGCCGCCCTGCCCGAAGAGGAATCCGGCGGCGCCGCCCTGGACCTGCTGGCCGACTATGACCGGCGGATCAAGGCACTGCTGAACCGGGTGTTCGGGGCGCCCAATGATTTCGATACCCTGCTGGAGGGGGTAAACCTGGCCGCCGTGGGCACCAACGGCCGCCGGGTGGTGGAAAACCTGCTGGAAGCCCTGACCCCCATCCTGCAGGCGGGCGCACAGCACACGGTGGAAGCCACCGCCAACCAGGCTGTGGCCGAAGCGGAGGCGGCCCGCGCCGCCCGGGGCGAAGCATGACCGGCTGGGATCTGCCCCAGGCCCTGACGGTGGGCGGCCGGTCCTGGGCCATCCACGGAGATTTCCGGGATGTGCTGGACGTGATCGGCTGGCTGGATGGTGCCCAGGGGGAGACCCTGCTGCCCCGGGAGCGATGGTATGTGGCCATGGCCCTGTTTTACCGGGACTTTCCCCGGATGGAGGCCACCCTCTATCCGGAGGCGGCCCGCAGGCTGGCAGAGTTCATCGCCGGAGGCCGGGCGGACACGGCGGCCCCCGGGCCCCGGCTGCTGGACTGGCAGCGGGACGCCCCCATGATCGTGGCGGGGGTGAACCGGGCCGCCGGGTGCGAGGTAAGGGCCCTGCCTTTCCTGCACTGGTGGAGCTTTCTGGCCTGGTTTTCGGCCATCGGGGAGGGGCCTCTGGCCACGGTGGTGGCCATCCGGGACAAGCTGCGCCGGGGCAAAAAGCTGGAACCCTGGGAACTGAGCTATTACCGGGCCCACCGGGCCGAGATCGACCTGCGCCCCGCCCGCAGCGAGGCTGAACAGGCGGAACACGACCGCCTGCTGGCCCGGCTGGCCAAGTAAGTGAGAGAGGGGGAACATTTTGGCAACCAAGATCGAATTTGAGGAGAGCGCCGCCGCCCTGCAAAAGCGGGTGGGCTCGCTGCAGGACAGTCTGGCGGGGCTGGACGGGGCCCTGCGCACCGCCCAGACCGGGGCACGCAGGGCCACCGCAGTCACCCAGGAACTGCGGGCTGCCTTTGTGCACGCCGCCGCTCCCCTGACCAGTACCCTGAATCCGGCCCTGGCCGAACTGAACACCCTGACCGGGGAGCTGGGCGGGCGCAGCGGAGCGGTCAAGGCGGCGGCCGGGCTGGACCAGGTCCAACAATCCGCTGCCGCTGCTGCCAAAAGCAGCGCCAAGGCGGTGCGCAGCCTGGCCGGGTTTGACGAGATCATCCGGATGGGCGACCCGGCCTCTTCCGCGGCCGGCAAAAGTTCGTCGGGCAGCAAGGGCTCTTCCGGCAGCAGCAAAAAGAGCAGCGCCCAAAAGGAGGCCGATACGGCCGTGGAACAGACCCGGAGCGCGGTGCAGGCCGTCCGGGGAATTCTGGACAGCCTGTGGGAATATCTGCGCAGCCACTACGCCGACACCATCCTGTCCTGGGGCGCGGCCTGGCGGCTCATGCGGGATGCCGCCCTGACTGTGTGGGAATCCCTGGGCACGGCACTGAATGAGCTGTGGCAGGGCTGCCTGGTACCTCTGGGCAACTATCTTTTCAACCGGTTCTTCCCCGGTATCATCAACCGTCTTTCCCTGGCCCTGTGGCCGCTGATCGGCGGGGTGGGGGCCGCGGCGGTCACCGGGCTGGGCAATGCCTTCCTCTGGCTGGCCGGGGTGGTGGAAAAGGCGGTGAACAGCCTGGTACGCCCGGCGCTGGAAGACGTACTGGTCATCTGGAACGGGCTGATGACAGGCATCTACAATGCCTGGGAAACCTACGGAGACCCCATCTTCCAGGGCATCATCCTGGCCATCGACAACCTGGTGGCAATCCTGAATGCTTTGTGGAACGGCACCATCCAACCGCTGGCCCTGCACCTGATGGCGCAGGTGAGTACCGTGTGGGAAGATTCCCTGGTGCCGCTGTTCGGGGATTTCGCCATGTACATGGCCTCGGTGACAAACCTGCTGCTGAGCCTGTGGAACCAGGTGCTGGCCCCGCTGCTGGAATGGCTCGCGTCCACCTTCGGACCGTTGGTGTCCCAGCTCTGCCTGGTCGTCAGCGGTGCGGTGACCACCGCCGTGGGGGTGGTGGCCGGGCTGGTCAGCACCCTGCTGACCGCCCTGCGGGGGCTGCTGGACTTCCTTTCGGATGTGCTGTGCGGGCAATGGCAGAAAGCCTGGGACGATATGGCCGACACCGCCGCCCGGGTGTGGGAACGGATCACCTCCACCGTGAGCAATGCCGTCGACCATCTGCAGTCCCTGTTTCACAGCTTTGTCTCCGGCATTACCAACTGGCTGGACGGGGTCTACTCTACCGTGAATAGTCTGGGCTCACTGCCCAGCAATGCCCGGAAGGTCCCCAACACCAAGGCAAGCACCTACAGTCTGCTGCCCTCCGTGCCCGAGGAGGTGCTGCAGGTGCCGGCGCTGGCCCGGGGAGCCGTGATCCCGCCCAACCGGGAATTTCTGGCCGTGCTGGGGGACCAGCGCAGCGGCACCAACGTGGAGGCGCCCCTGGCCACCATTCAGCAGGCCGTGGCCGCCGCCATGCAGGACATGCAGGATGGGGAACTGGCAGCGCTGGCCCAGGTCACCGATACCCTGCGCCGGATCCTGGAAGCGGTGTACGGCATCCGGGTGGGGGATGAGGTCATCGGCCGGGCCGCCCAGCGCTACCAGAAACGGCAGTCTGTGATGACGGGAGGATACTGATGCGTACAACAGTGGATTTTTATCAGGTGGACGGCGTGCCGCTGCTGGTTCCCGACGGAGAACCGGAATTCAGCTTTGCCGATCTGGACGCCAGTGATTCCGGCCGGGACGAAAGCGGCTACATGCATCGGGTGGTGGTGCGGGAAAAGGTGGGCAGCTGGAGCTTTACCTACGCCTGGCTCACCGACGAGGAACTGCGGTATCTGCGTGAGCTGTTTGCGGGCAAGGCACAGTTTGCCTTCACCCATCCGGTGTTCGGCGGCAGCGGGGAGACCGAAACCTGTACCGCCTACATGAGCCAATGCAGTGCCGTATGGAAAAACCGGCGCACCGGTCTGTGGCGGAATTTCACCTTTGACATCATCCAGTGCTGAGGAGGGAAAGGCATGCTGAAACACAAACTCCTGCTGGAGGACGGCCATGTGCTGACCAGCGGGGAAGGCACCGGCAGCGCCATCCGCAGCGTGACCCTTACCGAACAGGTCAGCGACAGCACAGATCTGTGCCCCGGGGCGGCCTGTGCGGCCTGTGCCGAAATCGAACTGTGGGCTCCGGAGGATGAATGGGGCATCACCCAGGGGGACCGGCTGACCCTGACCCGGCTGGATACCGATACCGGCACCGAGACCGCCGCAGGGGTGTTCCTGGCCGAAAAGCCCACCCGGGAAAGCGCCAATCTGTACAGGGTCACGGCCTATGACCGCATGACCCTGTTTGACCGGGACATGACCGACTGGCTGGCCGGACAGCAGGACAGCTTTCCCATGGCTCTGGCGGCGTTCCTGCAAAAACTCTGCGAAGCCTGCGGGGTGGAACCGGCGGAGGGAACCCTGGAAACGCTGCCCGACGGCGGGTATGAGATCCGTTCCTTCCGCACACAGGAGGTGACCGGCAGGCAGCTGCTGCAGTGGGCCGCCCAGGCGGCGGGAAGATTTGCCCGGATGAACGGGGAGGGCCGGCTGGAGCTGGATTGGTATTCCCTGCACCGGGGAATGCCCGCCGTGGCGGCCCCGGAGACGGGCCGGGTCCCGGCGGCCCTGCGGCTGGCCGGGCAGGTGGTGCGCACGGCCCCCGGCCAGGTATGGCGGATCGGGCAAACAGCCGGGTACTATCTGCAGGATTCCTTGCGGTACGAGGATTACGAGACCGCTCCCGTGGACAAGGTGCAGCTGAAACAGACCGAAAGCGATGTGGGGACCATCTGGCCGCCGGATGAGGCCGGCACCAACGCCCTGGTCATCCGGGGAAACCGGCTGCTCACCACCGACAGCGCCGCCCTGCTGCAGCCGGTGGCACAGACGGTCTTTGCGGCGGTGGAGGGCGCCCGGTATACCCCTTTGGAGCTGACCATGCCCTTTGATGAGGCGGTTCGCCCCGGTACCCGGCTGGATGTGGTGGACGCCCGGGGGCAGATGTACCACACCCTGGTGATGAAACGAACCGTTACCGGGCAGAACATGAAACTGGAAAGCACCGGCAACGCCCGGCGGGATACCACCACCGCTGTCAACGAGCGGACGTATCAGGATCTGCAGGGCAAGGTGCTGGAGATGAAGTCCACCGTGGACGGGCTGGAACTCTGCGCACAGCAGGATTTCCCGGGCAATCAGATGGAAACGGTCAGCTGGCGCCGGGGTCATTCCGGCACCGAGGCCGGCGGCACGGTGACCCTGAACGGTCGACAGGCTGTGCTGCAGGGCGACGGGACCGGCAGCTGCGGGGCGGCGGCCGACCTGCCGGACACGGTGAGAGAGCTGCTGCCCGGGGCCGAGGTGGAATTTTCGGTGCGATACCGGGTCACGTCGGCCATTACCATCGGGGAAGCCGGCGTGGTGGGCGCGTACATCCGTGGGTTTGCGGAGTATGAGGAGGACGGTACCCAGCAGAGCGCATGGGCTTCCCTGGCGCAGGTGGCCGACGCAGACAACCCCGCCCCGGCCGGGAACTGGGTGACGGCCACGGCCCGGCTGCATCTGCCTTCGGTCACCCTGAAGCGGGTGTATCTGTTTGCCAACATCCAGTCCGGCACCGGCAGCCTGGAAGTGGAAGACCCGGGTCTGGAGATCCTTTCCGCCAAAACCACGGCCCTGCAGCTGAATGCGGAGGGCGTGGAACTTTCCAGCGCCCGGATCGCCTTTACGGGCATGGTGGAGTTCAGCGACCTGGCCGAAAGCGGACGCACCACCATCAACGGGGCCAACATCACCACCGGGACTCTGGACGCATCCCGGGTGAATGTGACCAACCTGACGGCAGACAACATCAAAAGCGGAACCCTGGCCAGCCAGAACGGAGCGCTGACCGTGGACCTGAACCGGGCGGACCTGGCGGTGGGCAGCGGTGCTTCCCTGAAGGTGGGCTCCTCCACCGATTACACCCGGTTCCTGTGGAACGGGTTCGACAGCTACACCGGCGGGGAGCTGCGTTCCGGTATGGAAAACAACTGGAGCTGGTACAACCGCAGCCTGACGGCCATCTTTTCCACCTCCGGCCTGACCGGTGTGGGATACAAGAATGCGGCCGGTTCCCTGCAGGTGGGCTATACCTACGACCCGTACTCCGATATCCAGAGCGGGTATGTCAACTATCTCAACGGGGCGGCCTACTGCAACGATACCAGCAGTGCCCGCATCCAGCGGTGCCGGTACCAGGTCTTTCTGGAAAATTCCGTGACCGGGCAGAACGACGCCCAGATCCAGGCCTATGACGACGCTTTGCGGGTGTATGGGCAGGGGCTGTACGTCAACGGCAGTATCGGCTGTTCCGGGGCCAAAAACCGCATCGTGACCACCGACCACTACGGTACCCGGGCCCTCAACGCCATGGAAAGCGCCGCCGCCCTCTTCTGCGACAACGGCAGCGGGACCCTGGATGAGGACGGCCTCTGCCTGCTCACCATCCACCCGGTGGTGGAGGAATGCCTGGACCCTCATGGCATACCGCAATGGCTGGTGACCGGGGCGGCGCCGGGGTTCTGGGTGGAAAAACAGGGCCGGGATGCGCTGGTCCACGGCCCGGCGGGGGCCTCCTTTGACTGGCTGGTCATGGCACCCCAGCAGGGATACAGCGATTGCTATGCCGATGCCATGCCGGCCCGGGAGCAGGAACCGGATGGCACGGCGGACACCGAGCTGGATGCGGTGGCAGCCCAGATGGCCCGCCGCATCCAAGAGCTGGACGGCCTGACCGACGCGGTGGCGGCGGCATGGGCCCGATTGGAGGAAAAGGAGGAACCTGCATGAAAAAACTGACGGCATTTACCGTCCATACCACCGCCGAAGGCAAGCGCTGTGCCTATCTGTACAGTGTCATTGATGCCGACGGCAATATCACCGAAAACAACAAGCGCGCCAACTGTGTGCTGCTGGACGCCGACGCCCTGACTGCGGTCCAGACGCTGGAAGCATTCCTGGACCGTCGGCTGGCGGAGGAGGCGTGAGCGGAAGGAGAGCACTTTTATGGCAGATACGCAGACCTACTATGACAGCCCCATGACCGGCTCGGAACTGGAAGAGGCGTTCCGGCAGATGGCGCAGATCGGCACCAGTGTACAGCAGTCGGAACACAGCGCCCTGCTTTCCCAAAGCTGGACCCAGGGCGGAACCGGTATCCGGGCGGATGAGGCGGAAAACAACGCCCGTTACTGGTGCGACCAGGCCCAGCAGGCCACCCGCTTCGACCCCCGGAACTACTATACCTGCACCCAGAGCGATGCCCGGTATCAGCTCCCGGTGGGGTATGTTTTCGACTGGGCGCCGGTGGAGGGACAAAGCACCGACCTTTCCACCCCGGAAAAGGTGGCCGCCCATTTCGGATACGGAACCTGGCAGGAAATCACCGGCAGATTCACCTTCGGCCGCAGCAGCAGCCATGCCGTGGGTACCACCGGCGGCGAGGAGACCCACACCCTGACGGAAGCGGAACTGCCCAAAATCACCGGCTCCTGCGATGCAAAATCTTCCGGCAACAACTGGGGCCTGTTCGGGACGGGAAGCGGGGCTTTTAAGGAGAGCGATCCCATCGCGACAAGTACCAACACGAATAAGACCACAGACACACCGCGATACAGCAAGATGACCATGTCCTTTGGCGGCGGGCAGTCTCACAACAACATGCCGCCGTATCTGACTGTGTACAAATGGCAGCGCATTGCCTGAACCATCCAGAGAAAGGAGAAAGATGAGAACTGATACCGGAGAAGTGGTTTTCCGCTGGCCGCTGGACCTGCACGTTCTGACAGCGGGGTATTTTTACAGTGACGGCAGCCGCCACGAAGCCATCGACCTGCGCACCAACCAGGGCGGCAGCATCGTCAAGCCGGTGTATGCCGCGGAGGACGGAACCGTGCAGCAGACCCAGACCTGGGACGGCCATACCAAAACCGGCATGCAAAGCTATGGCAATATGATCCTTCTGGGCCATGCAGACTATGCGGGGGTGGCCTTGCAGACCCGGTATGCCCATCTGTCCCGGCTGTGTGTGGAAAAGGGACAGACCGTACAGGAGGGGCAGCTCATCGGCTACACCGGTGAGACCGGCAATGTATACGGCGCCCACCTGCACTTTGAGGTCCTTCTGGGAGGAACCCGCCGCAATCCCCTGGTCTGGCTGGATGGAGACTTTACCACCGCCGGCACCGGGGTGTATACCTACCAGCCCGGCGAACATGCCGTGCAGCGCCCGGCGCAGGCTGCCCCGGCCCAGGCTCCTGCGGGGCGGCTGCAGACCATTACCATCGGTCCCGTTACCCAGGGGGATGCGGACGCCATCCTGGCGGTGTGCCGTCAGCGGCAGCTGGATACGCTGGGGCTGTACCGTTCGGCCTGGGCCGACGAGGATGCGGGGTGATGCCCATGGAGCTGCTTTCCGGCCTGGTCACGGCGCTGCTGCCGCTGCTGACGGCTTTGGGCGGCTGGGCTGCGGCCCGGCTGACCCACAGCCGCAAGGAAGAAAAAGCCCTGCGGGAGGGGGTCAAAGGATTGCTGCGGGCCAAGGTCATCGACCTGGGGCTGCACTATATCCAGGAAGCGTCTGTGCCGCCCTACGGCGTGGAGACCCTGCGCAGCTGCTATGACCCGTATATGGCCCTGGGGGACGGAGACCCTGCCGTGACCCACATCATGAAACAATGCGAAAGCCTGCCGGTCCATTCCGGCGGTGAGTGAGAGGAGGCAGACCTGTGGAAGAATTCTGGAAGAACCTGGCGGCCCTTGTAAAGGTCAAGACCATCGTGACCCTGGTGGTCATCGGGGTGTTTGCGGCACTGGCGCTGGCAGGTACCCTGCAGCCGGATACGGTCATGACCATCGTCACCATGGTGGTGGCTTTCTACTTCGGCACCCAGTCCCAGCGGCAGAACAAGGGGTGAACGGAAGGGCGGCAGACCGCCGACTGCTTCCGGGACCGGTTGCCGCCCTTGTGAGGGTTGCACAAGAATCCGGGCGGGATTTCTAACCCGGGGAATGGCTCTGCCTCTTGACGGTGCCGGGGCGGATTGGGTATCATAAGGCAAAAGGAAAGCAAACGGCAGAAGCCGGAAGAATGGGGGATACTGCAAGATGACCAAGCAGGAACTGAAAGAGATCCTGGCGGAACAGTTCAGCTGCGATGAAAGCGAACTGACCCCCGCCACCACCCTGGCAGACCTTGGCGCCGACCATGAGGACCTGATCGAGCTGGCCTGGCAGCTGGGAGAAGCCATCGGTGTGGAAGTGGATGAGGACAGCCTGTCCGAGACACAGACCCTGGACGAGCTCTGGAAGCTGGCCCGTGAACTGGAAGAACAAGCGGAATAACACAGAAAACCAGCCCCCGCGCGAAACGGCGCGGGGGCCTTTTGCTTGCCGTCCGCCGCCGGCTCCGGTTGCATTCACACCCTGGATATGGTATTATTTTGAATAAGAATGGGCAGTGTGAACCGGCTGGTCTTTCTGCCTTTTTGAAGCGGAGATTCTGTATGGATGAACTGATTTCGGTCATTGTACCGGTATATAAAGTGGAAGTCTACCTGGACGAATGTGTTGCTTCTCTTGTAGGGCAGACATACCGCCGTCTGGAAATTATCCTGGTGGATGACGGAAGCCCGGACAACAGCGGCACCCTGTGCGACGCCTGGGCCGAGCGGGATGAACGAATCAGGGTCATCCACCAGAAAAACGCGGGGCTTTCCGGTGCGCGCAATACGGGACTCGACCAATGCAGGGGAAGCTGGATTGCATTTGTGGATAGCGATGATGTCTTGCATCCCCAGATGCTGGAAAAGCTGTACCGTGCGGTGCAGCAGACACAAGGCGCCGCCATTGCCTGTGCCCGCTTTGATAAACAGAAATCGGTTTCCCGGCGATGGATGCAGACTCGGTTCCCGGACAGGCAGGCGGTATGCTTGCGGGGAGAGGCGCTGTGGTCGTTCTTTTATACCAATGAGATCAACACGCAGATGGTGGTTGCCTGGAACAAGCTGTATGCCCGGGAGTTGTTTGAATCCGTGCGGTACCCCCTGAGGCGAATCCATGAGGACGAATTTGTGACCTACCGCCTTTTGTATCAGGCCGGGACGGTGGTATGGGTGGATCAGCCTTTGTATTGCTATCGACAACGTCCAGGCAGCATCATGAGCAGCGAAACACCTCGGGCTATTGTGGATGCTATAGATGCCTTTAGGGAACGCTCTGCTTTTGTGTGTGAAAATCTGCCGGCGTTTGCCGTCAAGGATTATGAAGTGTTTACCGGGCAGATGGAGCGGGCCGAAGCACTCTGCGCCGATGATCCGCAGGCTCTTGCTGCGGTCCGCTCCTGCGGCAAGCAGGTGTTCCACCGGGTATACAGCCGCCTGCCGGCTGACCAAAAGCGGGGAGGACTGTTTCATTACGCACTCCCACGGCTGTACGCCTGCTATTCCGGCTGGAAGAAAAAAGGCAAGCGAAAAAACGCCTTTTTCTCTAAAAAGGTCTGAGGGAGACAGCAATGGCAAAGTTGAGTGTCGTAATACCGGTATACAACACAGAAAACTACCTTGATGGCTGTCTGCGATCCGTTCTGGCACAGGCATCGGTGGACATGCAGGTCATTCTGGTGGATGACGGAAGTACTGACGGCAGTGCAGATATATGCGACAGCTGGAGCAAAGCGGACGCACGCATAGAGGTAATTCATCAAAAAAATGCAGGACCGACGGCGGCCTGCCTGGCTGGAGTCCGGCGGGCAACGGCTGAATGGATCGCCATGCCTGACAGTGATGATGAGCTGTCAGGTACTGAAGTATACGCGGCAATGCTGGACCAGTTAAGTCTCTTTGACGCCCAAGGAATACAGTGTTCCTTTAAGGCAGTTGGCTGGGGAGCGGATGCTCCTGCAGGAAAACAGGGAACGGGTATTATTCGGATTCGGGATGCGCGGAAAAAAGTGGAGCAGCTGATGTATCCATCTCCTGAAACACTGCGTGAACAGGGAGTATGGGACCCTTCCCGGGCAACAAAAATTTTCCGCAGGGAATACATTCTGGCTGCTTTGGAGCAGGTGCCTCCTGCCATGCGCTACGGGGAAGACTACATTACACAGATCTATTTCCTAAGCCAATGTGACCGTGTGGTGCTGATGAATGATTTGGTGGGATATCACTATATCCGGCGTCAGGGGTCTTTGTCAAATATCACCACTGTTGATACGGAAACACAAATGAGATTGGAGGTACAGCAGAACTGTGCGGCACTTCTGCAGGCGCTAGTCCCGGAATTTGAGGAGCACAGCTTTTCTTTGAATCGCCGATGGGAGATGTTCTGCAATATCCTGGTAGCCAGGCGTGACAGTCCACTGGATAGTTATGTACAAAGCGCACAAAAAATTTGTACAGAGGGATTTCGGCAGGAATTATGGCAACGATGGCGGCAGGATAATCCGGCTCCCAGTAAAATGGGCAAATGTGGCTGGTATTTAATTGTGTACGGACACCCATTGTTGGGAACAGTGCTGCTGCGGGCGGTGGCCAGACTCAAGAAAGGACTGAAGGCATGAAAAAAAATCCCGCCATCAGTATAGTTGTGCCGGTCTATAAGGTGGAACGGTATCTGGACAAATGTGTACAGAGCATCTGTGCGCAGACCTTTTCAGACTTTGAACTGATTCTGGTGGATGACGGCAGTCCTGATGACTGCCCGGCTATGTGTGATGCCTGGGCAGAAAAAGATGTTCGCATCCGGGTGATCCACCAAACAAACGGAGGTCTGTCTGCCGCACGCAACGCGGGTATTGAAGTTGCAATGGGAACCTACTTGTCTTTTGTGGACAGCGATGATTATATCGAACCGGATATGCTGGAACGGCTGCTGTCGGCAATCGAAAAAAACTGTGCCCAGATGGCGGTGTGCAATTTCCGGTCTGAGGATGACCAGGGCAATCGAACCGAGAACCCACCGGTATTTGATGTCAGGGACTCAGTTATCGGAATAAAGGAGTATTGGAAAGGGTACTTTTCACCTGCGACGGTGTATTATGTTGTTGCGTGGAATAAATTATATAAAAAAGAACTTTTTGACAGGGTCCGCTATCCCGTGGGAAAAAGAAACGAGGACGAGTTTGTATTATATAGTCTTCTGTCAGGATGTGAACGGATCGTTTGTCTGAATTATACCGGATACCATTATGTGCAGCGGGAAGGCAGCATCATGCAAACCGGGAATCCTCAGGATTATCTGGAATATTGGGAAGTGTATCTGATGCGCGCCGGTGAACGCTGCCGGGACGGGGAGTATCTTTTTGCGGAGGGCCTCCTCAATGATGTGATATTGGAACTGTGGCAGAGGAGAGACATCTGGAACTGTGTTCCGGAATTCCGCAAGCGCTATCGATGTGCTGTACGGAATGCCGCAGCGGTCTATGCTGCGCTGGCCCGACAAACGGGAAACAAAAGCATGTGGATACGAATGCTGATGCTGCGGATGGGAATGGGTGCGTACATTTCCTTTTTAAAGAAAAGAAGTCCGGAACGGTTTACCAAATGCGGACACGCCGCCCAGATGAGCTTTGGGAAAAACACAGATGACTCTGCCCGAAAATGGAGGCACTGAATTTATGATGGAACAAAAGCAAACACGATATCATGTTCGCTATGAACCCCCCCGCGGATTTTCTCCGATTGATTTTTCTGAACTGATACGCTATAAGGATCTGATCTGGCTTTTTGTGAAGCGGGATTTCACCGTTATGTACAAGCAGACTGTACTGGGACCAGCCTGGATTTTGATCAGTCCACTGATGACTACTCTGATGTACACGGTCATGTTTGGCAATATTGCCAGCCTGCCCACCAACGGGGTGCCCCAGCTGGCTTTCTATATGGCGGGTACAGCCTTGTGGACCTTCTTTTCCACCTGCGTAAACAAGGTATCCGGTACGTTTACTGCCAATGCCGGTATCTTCAGCAAGGTCTATTTTCCCCGTTTAACCATGCCTCTTTCCACCATGCTTTCTGCTGCTATCAACTTTCTGGTGCAGTTTGTATTGCTGCTTTGCATCATGGCGTTTTATCTGGTGGGGGGGAGAATTTCCCCCCAGTGGGAGCTGTGGGTCCTGCTGCCGCTGGTCCTGCTACAGGTGGGGCTTCTTGGTCTTGGCTGTGGGGTGATCGTGTCCAGCCTGACGACACGATATCGGGACCTGGCGGTAGTGGTTACTTTCGGCGTACAGTTGTGGATGTATGCCACGCCTGTGGTGTACCCTATGTCCATGATTACCGATGCGCGTCTGCGTCTGGCACTGTCCCTGAACCCCATGACGGCCGCCATGGAAAGCTTCCGACGGATTCTGTTCGGCAGCGGTCAGGTCAGCGTGATGGGCTGGGGAATTGCCATTGCGGAAACGCTTGCCCTGCTGGTACTGGGGGCAAGTCTGTTTAGCAAGGTGGAAAAAACCTTTGTGGATACTGTTTGATTCGGAGGAAAAAATGGCAAGCAAAGACGAAAGCATGATTCAGGTGCAGGGCCTGAAAAAGCAGTATCGCATCGGCCAGATCGGAGGTGGCACCCTGCGCGGTGACCTGCAGAGCTGGTGGGCCCGCAAGCGGGGGAAGGAAGATCCCAATACCCTGGTGGGTACAGACCAGCGGCTGATCGGGCAGACGTTCATGGCACTGAACGGGCTGGATTTTACCATCCGGAAAGGGGAGGCCGTGGGCATCATCGGCTCCAACGGTGCGGGGAAAAGTACCCTGCTCAAGATCCTGACCCATGTGACGGCCCCTACCGAAGGAACGGTGGATATGTACGGCCGTGTGGCCAGCATGCTGGAAGTGGGAACCGGGTTCCACCCGGAGATGACCGGGCGGGAAAACGTGTACCTGAACGGTGCCATCCTGGGAATGTCAAAGGCAGAAATCGACGCCAAAATGGAGGATATCATCGAGTTCTCAGAGGTCCGGGATTTTATAGATACTCCCGTCAAACGGTATTCCAGCGGCATGTATGTGAAGCTGGCCTTCAGTGTGGCCGCCCACCTGGACAGTGAGATCATGATTATGGATGAAGTACTGGCCGTAGGCGACATGCAGTTCCAGAAAAAATGCCTGACAAAGATGCGGCAGGTAGCACAACTGCAAGGAAAAACCGTTTTGTATGTCAGCCATAATATGGCCACTATACGCGAGCTGTGTACCCGATGCATTGTGTTACAGCAGGGAAAAATAATTTATGACGGTGCTGTGGAGGATGGTATTTCCTGCTATTTGTCCACAAAAGCTGTACGTACAGATTTTGTGGATTATTCCGAGTATAAAAGAGACAATTGGTTTAAAAAAGATGATATTCGGTTGCAGTCCGTTCGTCTGAAAGACGTGACGGAAAATGTATTGGAAGGCGGGAAGCCCCTGTTGGTTTGCTACATGGTACACTCCAGACACAAGGTGGATGGCGTGGGAATTCGCATGGAAATTCGGGATAAAATCGGGAATCCACTTGCTGCTGCCTGCGTATATGACCTTGCGTTACAAGAAGGAAACAATACTATGGAGATTCAGTATGATTTGAGCATGCTGGCATCAGGCAAGTACAGTACATATTTTACAGTTTTTACTATGGGGGAAAGAGGAGCTCAGGCTGTGGAAGACTGGGTCCCGGGGATGGCATTTGATATTGCTGACACATTCCCCCCCCATGGTGTGGAATGGAACAGTGTTGCTTGGGGACCGATTCGCATGCCGGATGGAATACTGGCAGAAGTGGCGGGGAATTGATTTATGCTGAAGATAGCTGCTCTTTATATCTGCACAGGTAAATATTGTGCATTCTGGCCTGGATTTTACGCTAGTGCTGAAAAATATCTGCTGAAGGATTGCGAGGTCCACTATTTCGTTTTTACAGATGCAAACTGCATTGAGGGGGAAAAACTGAATCCGCGCATTCACCGCTGCGTACAGGAAGCGTATCCATGGCCTTTTGCCACACTGCGACGCTTTGAAATCTTCCTGACTCAGGAAGAACGGCTGAAGACCTTCGACTACGTGTTTTTTTTCAATGCAAATGCACAGATTGTGAGTCCTATCACACGGGATATGTTCCTTCCACGTGCCGAACAGGGCGAAGAATTGCTGTTTGTGCAGCACCCGGCTTTTTATAATCTGCCGAACTATGAGTTTACATATGATCGCAATTTCCACAGCAAAGCATTCATCCCTATGGGATTTGGAAAATATTATGTGTGCGGCGGAATCAATGGTGGCAAGGCGTCGGCATTTCTGAAAATGTGTCATATACTGGATCGGAATATCCGGAAAGACCAAAAAAAGAATGTGATTGCCCTCTGGCATGATGAGTCTCATATCAATCGATATATAGTAACCCACCGAAATTTCCGTATTCTGGACCCGAGTTTTTGCTGGCCGGAAGGGTGGAATCTTCCATTTACCTGCAGGATTCTGATTCGGGACAAGGCAAAATATTTCGATGTACAGGGCTTACGAAATGGAGCACCAGAAACACGGCTCTCACCGTTTATGGCCGGAGTGAATAAGGTGATGAAACGCATGGCGCAGAAAGTACAAGGCGTAACAAGAAAAAAGTGAGGGTGGTAGGATGAAAACGGCATGGCAGAACCGTGTAACCCTGCTGGTCAACACCTGTGATGCATACTCCGATTTATGGAACCCTTTCTTCACACTGCTGAAACGATATTTTGTTCCGTTGGAAATGAAAATTCTGCTGAATACCGAGGCAAAAACATACGCTTTTGACGGGCTGAATATCCAAACCGTACACAGTGCTGCACCCAGTTACGGCGCGCGCATGAGGGCTGCGTTGGAACAGATTCGTACGGAGTATGTGTTCCTTATGCTGGATGATTTCTTTGTACGGCAGCCTGTCCGGTTGGATAGAATGGAACAGATTGTTTCTTGGATGGATCAGGATCCGGACATCGTGTATTTCAACAGTGATATGACACCGGCAGCGATAGACATGGAATTAGACCGGTATCCGGGATTCCGGCGGTTGCCGGGTGGCAGTCGGTACACCCTGAATCTGCAGGCTGCCGTATGGCGGACAAAGAAGCTGAAGAAATACTGGCGTTATGATGTGAGCCCTTGGGAATGGGAGGAACGCTGCAATGTCCTGACGGCTCGTGCCGGACGTGAAAAATTTTATTGTCTGCATACGGAACAGGGGCGGTTCATTGATTACGGATATCATCCGGGAGAATGGATGGGAGTCTGTCATGGCAAATGGGTAGAAAAAGATGTCGTTCCGCTGTTCCGGAAAGAACACATTGAAGTAGACTTTCATACACGGGGATTTATTGAACCGGAAAACAGACCGGCAGTCCTGGATGAAAGTACGGATAGAAGCGCCCGGTATAAAAGAATAAAAAAATGTCTGGGCAATCGATATCTGCCATGGTATTTTCTGTTCTGCCGCAGGTGTAATCTTTACTCACGCATGCATCATTGTGCGGTAAATGAGGATTATTTCGCCTATCTGCAACGCAAAGCAGATCTAGAAATAAAAAAAGGAAGACCACTTTTTTGGGGCCCGATGGAAAAATAGTCAACATATATTGGACTTCATAAAACTTTTTTGAAAAAAGTGTAACAAAAACGTCCGACATCGGATATTTTCCGAGGCCGGACGTTTTTTGTACGTTACATACTTTTCAATACCTGTATTAGGCCATCCCATGCGTGCAACCGCAGCAGCAGAGCGGCCAAAACGGCTTTTTTTCCGGTGCCAGCGGGTGGGGTCAGCATGGTGTGCCGGGCCAGAGGGTACTCCAGCAGGCGGCAAATCTGGACTTTGCACGCCGCCGAATTTGGGGCGTATTGTAGAATGTAGCGCAGGATAGCCAGAATCTTGCCGTATTGCCATCGGGCAAAGGCGTCTTCCTCCGGCTTTTCCAGGCTGTTGGGGCCGGCCGGATGAAAAAAAGCATACTGTCGTTTCATCAGGGGCAGTTCGTCGTCGCATACGCCGCCGTAAAAGCGGTGCATGGCAGACCCCTCATGCTGTTCGTAATGGTACAACTTTTCAGGCGTGACGGCAATGGCCTTGCAGCACAGCAGATAATCCTGAACAAAGTAAGCATCCTCACATCGGCGGACGCCCACAGGAAAACGCAGCTCGTTTTCCCGGATCAGCGCAGTGCAGAACAGTTTGTTGCACGGGTAATTGGTATACACCGGATTGGCATACCGGGACGGTGTGGACCGCAGAATGTCCAGCGGCACTGTCTCAGCCCGTACTTTTTCGTTCCAGTCGGAAAGATCGTACACACAACAAACAGCCAGCTGGGTATCCCCGATGGTGTCGTACAGCCTGTGCAAAAATTCCGGTTCCACCCAGTCATCGGCATCCACAAAAGCCAGGTAGGAACCCCGGCAGGCCTGGATGCCGGCATTGCGCGCAGCGGAGACGCCGGCGTTTTTCTGGTGCAGCACCCGGAAGCGGGCATCTTTCCCGGCCCAGGCGTCGCAAAGGGCGGCGGAACCGTCGGTGCTGCCGTCATCCACCAGCACGGCCTCCCAGTTCTGCAGGGTCTGTGCTTCCAGACTCTGCAGGCAGGCGTCCAGATATGGGGCACAGTTGTACACCGGCACGACCACCGAGATCAGATCTTGCATGAGGAGCACTCCTTGTCTGTGGGGACCCGTTCAGGGCCGGGGCATGGGCCCGGTCCTGCCTTTCAGAAAATCCACGGCGCCCCGCCATTCGCCGTAGCTGCGGCCTTTGCGGTGGCCCAGGGCGGCGGCGCAAAGGCAGAGAAAACCACCCTTCAGGGCGGCCAAAGTGCCTGCGGACCGGCAGAAAAGTGCCGAGCGGCCCCGGCAGCGAAGGGCCAGGGTGTTGCGGGTGATGTAATATACCGACAGCATTCCGCCGGCTGTGCCGCCGGCTTTGTGATGCAGCACGGCGTCGGGAATGAACAAAAGCGGGACCCCCGCATCCGTCAGGCGGATGCAGTAGTCCACGTCCTCACAGTACATGAACAGATCTTCGTCCAGATAGCCGGCCTTTTCAATGGCGCTGCGGGGAAACAGTACACAGCAGAAGGTGATGAAGCTGACCAGTTTTTTCCGGCTGAAGGCGGGCCCGTCCTTTTTGTGTCCGCCCAGATGGACCACCTTGCCGGTCTTGCGGTTCAGGGTGCCGCCTGCAAACCAGATTTCGTCCGGCGGGTCCATAAAGAGCATTTTGGGGCAGCTTACCGTGTCCGGCGGCGTTTCCCGCAAAAGCATCTCCAGCATATCGGGGGCACAGGCGGTGTCGTTGTTCAGCAGCATGACCCAGTCGGCGCCGTCCGCCAGTGCCCGGCGCATGCCCAGATTGTTCACGGCCGCAAACCCCTGGTTCCGTTCCTGGGGCAGAAAAACCACGTTGTCATCCAGAACATCGCGCAGCCGCTGCACCGAATCATCGGTGGATGCGTCATCCAGCAGGATCACCTCAAAATCCCGGAAGGTCTGCCTGCGCAGACTTTCCAGACATACGAGGGTATCCTGCCATCCGTTATAATTGGAGATGACGATTCCGACTTTTGGCATAGGGCCCTCTTTCTTTTCCCACAGTGGAAAATCTAATAAAAAAGTATGGCTACAAGTATATTCAGTCTACCATATTGTGGGACAGAATTCAACAAAAGCGCGAACTTAAAAATACCTCTACACATTGTCAAAAGCATCCGCTTATGGTAAACTTACTAATAAGCATGCATTGCAAGTAGGTGACAGTATGAAAGTAGTAATCCTTGCCGGCGGATTCGGTACCCGCATCAGTGAAGAGAGCGTCTTGAAACCGAAGCCCATGGTGGAAATCGGCGGCAAGCCGATCCTTTGGCATATCATGAAAGGATATGCCCATTACGGGTATACCGATTTCATCATCTGCGCCGGGTACAAGCAGGATGTCATCAAGCAGTATTTCTTTGATTATTATCTGCACAATGCAGATGTTTCCTTTGACCTTTCCACCAATTCCATGCAGGTGCTGAACTCCCACGCCGAGCCCTGGAAGGTCACGGTGGTGGATACCGGGCTCAATACCATGACCGGCGGCCGCATCAAGCGCATCCGCCCCTATGTGGGGGACGAACCCTTCATGCTGACCTACGGGGACGGGGTGTCCAACATCGACCTCAACGCGCTGGAAGCGTTCCACCGCGCCCACGGCAAAGCGGTGACCATGTCCAGCTACAATGTGGGCCAGCAGTTCGGTGTGCTGGATGTGGACGAAACCGGCCTGGTCACCGGCTTCCGGGAAAAGCAGGAGATGGACGGCAGCATGATCAACATCGGATTTATGGTCTGTAATCCGGAAATTTTTGATGTGATCGAAGGCGATGAGACCGTCCTGGAAAAGAAACCCCTGGAGACCCTGGCGGCCCGGGGCCAGCTGCAGAGCCGCTGCCACGGGGGATTCTGGAAATGTATGGACACCGTGCGGGACAAAAACCAGCTGGAAAAACTCTGGGCGGAAGGCAAAGCGCCCTGGAAGGTGTGGAACGACTGATGCTGGACCTGAACTTTTTCCGCGGCAAGCGGGTGTTTGTAACCGGACATACCGGCTTCAAGGGGACCTGGCTGTGCCGGATGCTTACCGGCGCCGGGGCCCTTGTCACCGGGTACAGCCTGACGCCGCCCACCGACCCTGCGCTGTTCCGCATGGCCGGGCTGGAGGAACGGATGACCAGCGTCATCGGGGACATCCGGAACATGGCGGATCTGAAAGCCGCCTTTGACGCGGCAAAGCCGGAGATCGTGCTGCATCTGGCAGCCCAGCCCATTGTGCGGGACAGCTACAAGGACCCTCGTTACACCTATGAGACCAACGTCATGGGCACGGTGAATCTGCTGGAATGTGTGCGCACGGCCCAGGAGCCGCCCCGCTCGGTGCTCAACGTGACCACCGACAAGGTATATGAGAATAAGGAATGGCACTGGGGATACCGGGAAAACGAGCCCCTGGACGGGTACGATCCCTACTCCAACAGCAAGAGCTGTTCGGAACTGGTGACCCACAGCTACAAGTGCAGTTTTCTGGACGGCATGGGGGTGGCGGTGTCCACCGCCCGGGCCGGCAATGTGATCGGCGGCGGGGACTTTGCCAACGACCGCATCATCCCGGACTGCATCCGCGCCATGGCCAAGGGCGAGACGATCGGGGTACGCAATCCCTATTCGACCCGCCCCTATCAGCATGTGCTGGAACCCCTGGCGGTGTACCTGATGATCGCCAAGGCCCAGTATGAGGACCCGGCCTTTGCGGGGTACTACAATGTGGGCCCGGATGACTGCGACTGTGTGACCACCGGCGATTTGGTGGACCTGTTCTGCCGCTGCTGGGGTCCCGAAGCCCGGTGGGAAAACCGGGCGGAGGCCAATGCCCCTCACGAGGCCAACTTCCTCAAGCTGGACTGCAGCAAACTCAAGGCTACCTTCGGGTGGCGGCCCCGCTGGCACATCGGAGAATGTATGGAGATGACCTGCCGGTTCGGCAAGGTGTGGCTGGCCGGAGGCAATATCCCCGCCGAGATGGACGCCGAAATCGCGGAATTCCTGCGCGGCTGAGCAAAATAAAGGAGTCAACACGGACAAAGTGGAACACAAACAGACAACTTGGACCGAAAAAGCACGTGCAGCCGTACGCACACGCGGCTTCTGGGCAGTTTTGCTGGTGCTGGCCGCCTTCGGCTGGATCGGATATCTGAGCATCACCCTGAATGCGCCTTTGGGCGGAGACGACCAGAACAACAACCTGATCTCCTATTACCGGCTCACCCACGGCTCGGTGTGGGAGCTGACCTGGGAGGAACTCCGCGGGATCTGGCAGGCGCTGTCCCTGCAGGGCAGCCGATTTTTCCCCTTCTCCTCCCTGCCGGTAGCGCTGCGGTACTGGTTCAAAGGCAATATTGATCGTTACCGGCTGTTCATCATCGGGCATACCCTGGTGGACGGTGCCCTGCTGGGACTGCTGGTCACCAAAGCCACCGGCCGCAAGCGGCTGGGCGGGGCGGTGTTTGCCCTGCTGCCCCTGATGTTCTGCCTGTGGTACGACTGGTCCAGCAACGGCCTGTTCAGTTACGAGGCCCTGCCCCAGATGGCTCTGCTCCCGGCGCTGCTGGCCGGGTTGTGCATGGTGGCGCTGCACCACACCGGCCACCGGCGCTGGGGCATACTGGGGGCACTGCTGACCTTCTGGGCCTGCGGCACCTATGAGATCGGGTATACCTATATCTTTATGCTGGGGGTACTGGCCCTTTTGCTGGAACCCCGGTTCTGGAAGGCGGTGCGCCTGGGCCTGCCGTTTCTGGCCGGCGAGGTGGCCGCGCTGTTTTTCTATGTGATGAGTTCCCGCCTCCATGCTTCCGGCGGTGGCGGCGGCTATGCCGGGGTGCAGGCCTCCCTGGATGCGGGGAAAATTCTGCTGACCTGGGTGCAGCAGATGTCGGCGGGATTTCCGCTGCACATCCCGCTGCTGGCCGGTTACTATCCCACTACCCTGACGGCGGGAGATGTGTTCTGGCCGCTGCTGCTGGCGGCGCTGACCGTCGGTTTCTTCTGGCTGGGCAAGCCGGAACCGGATCTGCGGCAGGGCATCTGCCTGTTCTGTATGGGCCTGGCCATGCTGGCCGGACCGGCCTTCCTGGTGGGGCTTTCGGGCAAGTATCAGGGCGGCTGGGTCAGCTGGACCAGTGCCTATATCCCGGCGGTGGTGGAATCCTTCGGCGTGGCGGTGATGGCTGCCGTGGTGCTGGCCGGGCTGTTCCGGCTGGCGCGGCGCAGCCCCTGGCCCCGTCTGTGCCCGGCAATATTGGGAATGGTGCTGTTGGTGGCCCTGACCGTCGGCGGCAGCTACCAGCGGGCCGCCACCCGGGAGCATAACGGCACCGAAAAGCGTGCCACCTATGAGTTCCTGTGCGACAGTGTGGAGGCGGGCCTGGCGGCGGATGTGCCGGAAAACTCGCCCCTGGTGTGTGAGTTCAATGTGTGGGGCAGCGACAAGACCGCACAGGAAAACTTCTTCCTGCGCTACGGCGACTGCCGCCGCAACGCCTACCATGTGGATGCCTGGGAGGCGGACCCCCAGCCCAACGGTGAGCCCATCTATTTCCTGTGCTATGCCCGGCAGTATGAAGGGTACGATGTGGCCTGGCTGGCCCATGTCACCGACGATATGACCCGCTATGCGGATTCCGTGAAGGTGTATATCCAGGGCAACAAGGTCCCGGAGGACGCTGTCCTGCGCTACATCACCACCGCAGAGGACGGCAGCGAAACCACCCACGAAGTGGTCCTGACCGACCTGCCCCGGACCGAAGCGGATGAAAACGGCGACTATTTTGTTACCGTGCAGGATGAAAACATCATTTCCCGCCGGATTGCCCTTTTGCCGTAAGACCCGGCGGATTTCCATACAATTGCAAGGAGGACACCATGGAGAAAAACTGGTCCAATGAAGCCGAGGCCCGTGCACAGATCAAGGAGCTGGTGGCACAGTATTACCACGATTTCAAGGAAAAGAAAGAAGAATTCAAGCCCGGCGACCGCATCACCTACGCCTCCCGGGTTTTTGATGAAAAGGAAATGTGCGCCCTCACCGACGCGACCCTGGATTTCTGGCTGACCACCGGCCGCTTTGCCGATGAATTCGAAAAAGAGTTTGCCAAGTGGATCGGGGTGCGGTTTGCCAACCTGGTCAACAGCGGTTCCTCCGCCAACCTCATCGCTTTCATGGCCCTGACGGCCCCTGAACTGGGGGAACGTCGGATCAAGAAAGGGGACGAGATCATCACGGTGGCCTGCGGGTTCCCCACCACCGTCACCCCGGCGCTGCAGTACGGCGCTGTGCCGGTGTTCGTGGATGTGACCGTGCCCCAGTACAACATCGACGTGTCCCGGCTGGAGGCCGCCCTCTCTCCCAAGACCAAGGCGGTGATGATCGCGCACACCCTGGGCAATCCCTTTGATTTGTCTGCTGTCAAGGCGTTCTGCGACAAGCATGACCTCTGGCTGGTGGAGGACAACTGCGACGCCCTGGGTACCCAGTACACCATCAACGGCGAGACCCGCTTCACCGGCACCTGGGGGGATATCGGCACCTCCAGCTTCTACCCGCCCCACCACATGACCATGGGCGAAGGCGGCTGCGTCTACACCAACAATCCGCTGCTCAACCGGCTCATCAAGAGCTTCCGGGACTGGGGCCGGGACTGCGTGTGCCCTTCCGGCCACGACAACTTCTGCGGCCACCGCTTTGACGGCCAGTACGGGGAGCTGCCCTTCGGCTACGATCACAAGTATGTGTACAGCCATTTCGGCTACAACCTCAAGGTCACCGATATGCAGGCGGCCATCGGCTGTGAGCAGCTGAAAAAGTTCCCCGCCTTCATCGAGCGCCGCCGCCATAACTGGGACCGCCTGCGGGCGGCCCTGGAGCCTGCGGCAAACAAGCTCATCCTGCCCGAACCGGCGGCCAACAGCCGTCCTTCCTGGTTCGGCTTCCTGATTTCGGTGCGGCCGGAAAGCGGCCTGGACCGCAACGCCATGACCCGGTATATCGAGAGCAAGAACGTTCAGACCCGTCTGCTGTTCAGCGGCAACCTGATCAAGCATCCCTGCTTCGACCAGATCCGCGGCACCGACGCCTACCGGGTGGTGGGGGACCTGACCAACACCGACTTCATCATGAACAACACCTTCTGGGTGGGGGTCTACCCCGGCATGACCGACGAGATGATCGACTATATGGCCCGGGTCATTCGGGAAGCAGCGCAGTGAAACATCGGTACAACATAGCGCAATAAATATGAAAAAGAATTCTTTGTCACAAAATTTTATTTTCTATCTGGTGTATCAGATCCTGCTGTATATTGTTCCGCTGGTCACCACCCCCTACCTGTCCCGGGTCCTGGGGGCGGAAGGCATCGGCCGGTATTCCTTTGCCCAGTCCATCGTGTCCTACTTTGTGCTGGCGGCCACCCTGGGTACCACCTTGTACGGTCAGCGGAAGATCGCCTCCCTCAAGAACGACCCGGCGGCCCAGACCCAGGCGTTCTGGCAGATTTTCCTGCTGCGCGTTGTCACAACGGCGGTGGCTCTGGCGGTGTATGGCGTGGTGGTGCTGCCCGCCTGCGGCGCCCCGGTGCTGTACCTGGTGTCCGCCATTGAGCTGCTGGGGGTGGCCTTTGATATCTCCTGGTTCTTTCAGGGGGAAGAGAGTTTTGCCACCATCACCAAGTGCAACGGAATCTGCAAGATTCTCAGCGTGGCGCTGATCTTCCTGCTGGTGCGCACGGCGGCGGACCTGAACGTGTATGTGGTGATCTACTGCGGCATGACGGTGGCCGGCAACCTGGCCCAATGGACATTTGTGCCCAGGTACCTGCAGCGCGGCGCCGTGGTGCGGCCCCTTGCTTTTGGGCAGCATCTGAAACCGGCACTGGGCCTGTTTGTGGCCCAGGTGGCCATGCAGATTTATACCGTACTGGACAAGACCATGATCGGTGTTATCACCCAGTCAGACGCCCAGAACGGATACTATGAGCAGGCCCAGAAACTGATCCGGGTACTGACGGCACTGACCACCTCCATCGGCACGGTCATGGCCTCCCGGGTGGCCATTTTGTGGCGGGAACAGGATCGGGAAAAGATTCAGCAGATGATCCAGACCTCCTTTTGCGTGGTGTTCTGCCTGGCATTTCCGGTGATGGCGGGGGTAATCCTGGTGGCCCGGCGGTTTGTACCGTTCTTTTACGGAGAAGGGTTTGAACCGGTAACGTCGCTGCTGTATATGCTGGTTCTGGTGGTTATCGTTATCGGGTGCAGCAACGTGATCGGGGTGCAGTACCTCATCCCTACCAACAAGGAAGTCTACCTGACCCGCTCGGTGATGATCGGCTCGGTGGTCAACCTGGCCCTCAACGCTGTGCTGATCCCCCGGTATCAGGCCCTGGGCGCTGCCGCCGCCTCGGTTATGGCGGAGCTGTGTGTTACGGGGGTACAGTTCTATACGGTTCACCAGGAACTGGACCTGAAACCGGTAGCCCGGCTGGCGGGCCATTACTTTGTGCGGGTGATTCCCATGGCCGTGGTGGGCCTGCTGCTGGACCGGGTGCTGCCGGATACCTTCTGGGCACTGTGCGTGCTGATCGGGGGCTGTGTGCTGGTGTACGGCGGCCTTCTGGCAGCCGGCCGCGACCCGGCCCTGAAATTCCTGCTGTCCGGTGTCCTGAAAAAAGGAGATAACAAATGAAGATCACCGCAGTCATTGTAACCTATAACCGCCTGGCCTGCCTGCAGCAGGCGCTGCCTCTGTACAGCAGGCAGCACCCGGTACCGGCGACGGTGCTTGTGGTGGACAATCACAGCACCGACGGCACGGCGGAATACCTGAAGCAATGGCAGGCAGAGGGCGGCCGGGAAGAGCGCATCGTCCTGACATTGGGGGAAAATACCGGTGGGGCCGGGGGATTTGCAGCCGGTATGGAGCGAGCCCTGCAGACGGATTGCGACTGGATTTGGGTGTCGGATGATGATGCCTATCTGCGGGCAAATACCTTCTTTGAGCTGAACCTCTTTGCGGAAGAAAACCCTGCCGCCACCGCCGGCGCGGCGGCATTGTGCACCGCCGTGATGGACAACGGCGTTCTGGCAACCGGCAACCGTTGCCGTGTGACACGCACCCTGATCGGGGCGATGGACACCTCTGTGCCAACGGAAGAATACAGCCGCCGATATTTTGAACTGGATTCCTATTCCTTTGTGGGAGTCATGTTCCGTAAATCCGCCCTGCAGGCGGCGGGCCTGCCCCACAAGGAATACTTTATCTACCACGATGATATGGAACATTCGGTGCGCATGCGGCAGCAGGGCAAGCTGCTATGCGTGCCGACGGCCGTGGTGGACCACAACGGCGGGGGTGTGGCCTCCAACGAAAAGAAAAGCCAGCCTACCTGGCGGGATTACTACGCCACCCGTAACCTGCTGCTGGCCTACAAGGAACACCATACTCTGCCGGGGTTTTACTGGCGGGCCCTGCGGCGCTTTGTGGCTGCCCTGCTAACTGGTAATGGGCAGCGGGTGCGTCTGTACACCGCCGCCATCAGGGATGCCGCCGCGGGCCGGGCCGGTCTGCATCCCGTTTACCGGCCGGGCTGGTCGGCCCGAACTGCGGAAAAGCAGCAGTGACACGAGAAAGTGACTATGGATATGCGAACACCCTTTATCACCATCGGCATTGCCAGTTATAACTATGCCCGGTTCCTGCCCCGCGCCTTTGAGGCCATCAAACGGCAGAGCTTCCGGGATTTTGAGGTATTGTACTGTGATGACGGTTCCACCGATGACTCGGTGGCGGTCATCCGCTCCTTTATGGAATCCAACCCGGGTATGACCATCCGTCTGGTGGAAGGGAAAAACGGGGGTGTAATGGCCAACAAAAACCGCATCCTGCAAAATGCCCGGGGCGAGTATGTGATGCTCTGCGATGCAGACGACTGGATGGACGACGACTGTCTGGAACTGCTGGCAGAAGCCGCAAAACAGACCGGTGCGGACCGTGTGATTGCCGGGTTCCGCAATGTGATTGACAAAGGCAACGGGACTCTTATCACCGGTCAGGTGGAGGAAGTGCCGCCGCACCCTTCCAAATGGAACCAGTTCCAGCACCATGGCTGCCTGTACCGGCGGGCGGTATATCTGGAACAAAACGTGTGGTTCCGTCCAGACCACTATCCCGATGATTTTGATTTTATCGAGCGGTTCAATGCCTGCTGCGGGCAGGCGGCGTTTGTCCGCCGTGTGGTGTACAATTTTTATCATAACGGACAATCTACCTCCTCCGTCAGCAGCAAAGAATCCCGGTGGTATTATCTGAACCTTTTCAAGGAGATTACCACACTGGCAAAAGAACTTCTGCCGTGCCTGAAGCAGGAGGACGCCTGGCAGCTGCAGGCTGTGGTCATGCGCATTTATATGGCGGATGTATTCTCCACCCGTAACGGCGGAGAATTGCGGAACCTGACCGCCATGCTGCGGCAGACCATGCCGGATTTCCTGGATAATCCGTTGTTATATCATCGGGAACTTTCCCCTTACCGTACCGCCACATTTTACAAGTCTTTAGTGCTGGTAATTCTGATGCGCCTGCATTGCCTGGCACCGGCGGCAGCTCTTTACCGCATGTTGAAAACTGGAGGCAAAACGTGAATACGTCACAACGATACGAACTGAACGTCCTGTATGCCTGCGACGAAAACTATGCCCCTTTTGCGGGGGTATCCATGACCTCGCTGTTCATGAACAATCGGGATCTGGACCGTATCCGGGTTTATCTGGTTCTGGACCATGTGAGTGAAGATAACAAGGCCCGCTACCGGGAACTTGCACAGCAGTACGGGCGGGAAGTGGTACTTATTGACGCGCAGGAAGTGGTGGAAAAAATCAAGGCCCTGAACATTCCCATGTATCGCGGGTCCTACACCACCAACTTCCGCCTGTTCTTTACCGATTATATCCAGGACCCTATGGAGAAGCTGTTGTATGTGGACTGTGATACTCTGATCACCGGTTCCCTGCGCCCGCTGCTGGAGCTGGATATGGGGAATAACTGGCTGGGAATGGTCATGGGGTCCATGATGCTGCGCCGCAGCAGGATCTTTACCTACCGGGCACCGTACAACGCAGGGGTGCTGTTGATCAATGTGGACTTGTGGCGCCGGGAATCCGTGGCGGAAAAACTGTTGGACCACACCACAAATGTCCGGGCCCAGTATGTCAACCCGGACCAGGACCTGCTGAATGTGGTCTGTGCAGGGCATATTCTCTGCCTGCCGCCGGAGTATAACTTCCCGCCCATCCACCGGGTTGTGCCGGACAAGGTGTATTACCGGGAGGCCAAGCCGGACTTCTACACCCCGGATCAGATCCGGAATGCCCGGGAACATCCGGTGATTCTGCACACCTACCGTTTTTTGGGGGAATTCCCCTGGCATAAGGACAGCCTGCACCCCGATGTGCCCCTGTTTGACCGGTATCTGGCGGCTTCCCCCTGGAAAGGGTACGAAAAGAAGCCGGCCAGTCAGGCACTGGCCTTCCGTGCAGAGAGGATGCTGTACCGGCTCCTGCCCCGCGGGGCGTTTTTCTGGCTGCTTAATACGGTACAATATTTTACTTTTAAACGGCAGGAACAGGTCCTGCAGAAAAAAGCCGGCAAACAGTGACCGACATCGGCCGGGTAAGGTGGACGATACAATATGAAAATCAGCGAATTGCATGACCAGTTGTTCTCGGTTTTGTGCATTGTGGATGATATCTGTCGCAAGGAAAAGGTACGCTATTTCCTGGACAGCGGTACCGCGATCGGAGCTGCACGGGAAAAGGACTTCGTGCCCTGGGACGACGATGTGGACATTAAGGTGCTGCGGGAAGACTATCCTGCCTTCAGGGCTGCGATGAAAAAGCATCTGCCGGAGCACCTGCATTTTATGGAACCGCAGGAGTATGCCCCCGGATTCTATGACTTTATTCCGCGGGTATATGATGACCGTCTGCCTCTGCGGGAGGAGACTGAGCAGGACCGCTACTACAAAAATTATCAGAACCGGGTGGGGCTGGACGTGTTCATCTTTGACAAGGTCCCGGATTCCGCCTGGGCGCAGAAAAGGTTGCTGCTGAGTTCCAAAATCCTCTACGGTATGGGAATGTCCAAGCGCTACCGGATCGATTATTCCAAGTACACCCCTTTGCAGCGGCTGATGGTGCGGGTCCTGTGCCTGATGGGCAAGCCCTTTTCCACCGAATGGATCTGCCAGAGGTGGAACCGTATTGCGGCAGCCTACCAGAACAAACCGGCCAAGTGGCGATTCCCCTCCAATTTTCAGTTGGAACAGCAGCTCTTTTTCCCCGCAGAGCTGTACGAAGGTACGGTGTATCTGCCCTTCCGGGATCGGCAGCTGCCCATGATTTCAGGGTATGACGGGGAACTGACCCAACTGTACGGCGACTACATGCACCCCCCGAAGGATAAGGACGCCTTCATCAAGCATGCACAGCTGGAAGACTGAAACTGATCAATCATCGCGGAAGGAGGCGCACAGCTCCCTCAAAAAGAGCTGTGCAACGAGATATGCAAGCAATAATTTTGGCGGCCGGCATGGGCAAGCGTCTGAAAGAGCTGACCCGCAACAACACCAAGTGCATGGTCAAGGTCAACGGAGTGACCCTCATTGAGCGGGCTCTGCATCAGCTGGATGGGCTGAGTCTGAACCGTATTGTGGTGGTGGTCGGCTATGAGGGCCAAAAACTGCGGGAATATATCGGAACGCTCCCCGTGGATACCCCTATTGAGTTCATTGAAAACCCCATCTATGACAAGACCAACAACATCTATTCCCTCTGGCTGGCCCGGGAAGAACTGGCCAAGGATGATACCCTGCTGCTGGAATCCGACTTGATTTTTGAGGATTCGGTGTTGCGGGCACTGGTGGACGACCCCCGGGATACGCTGGCTCTGGTTGACAAATACGAACGCTGGATGGATGGCACGGTGGTCAAGCTGGATGAGGAAGATCGGATTCTGGCTTTTGTGCCCGGCAAGCAGTTTGATTTTGGTCAGGTGTCCCAGTATTACAAGACGGTGAACCTGTACAAATTCAGCAAACATTTTTCGGTCAGTCATTACATTCCTTTCCTGGATGCGTACAGCAAGGCGCTGGGAAACAATGAATACTATGAGCAGGTCCTGCGGGTGATTGCCATGCTGGATGACCCCGGCATCCGCGGCAAGCGGCTGAACGGCCAGAAGTGGTACGAGATCGACGATGTGCAGGATCTGGACATTGCCAGCTCCCTGTTCGCCCCTGACCCCGACGCCCGCCTGAACGCCCTGGAAAGCCGATACGGCGGCTACTGGCGGTATCCTAAGATGGTAGATTTTTGCTATCTGGTCAATCCCTACTATCCGCCCAAAAAGATGGTGGAGGAACTGAAATCCAACTTTGAAGTACTGCTGACCCAGTATCCCTCCGGTATGCGGGTAAATGCGTTGCTGGCGGGTAAAAACTTCGGCCTGCACCCGGAGCACATTGTGGTGGGCAACGGCGCAGCCGAACTCATCAAGAGCCTGCTGGAAAACGTACAGGGGAAGCTGGGAGTCATCCGCCCCACCTTTGAGGAATATCCCCACCGCGCGGAAAGTCTGCAGTTGGAGGTCTTCCATGCGGCTGCGCCGGATTTCCGTTACACGGAGCAGGACTTGATCGAGTTCTTCTCCGCCCATCCGGTGGAAAATCTGGTGCTCATCAACCCGGACAATCCTTCCGGCAACTATATCTCCAAAGGCGGGGTGCTGCGCCTGGCAGACTGGTGCGACGAAAATGGCGTGCGCCTGGTCGTGGATGAAAGCTTTGTGGATTTTGCCCAGGAGCCTGACGCTACGCTGCTGGACGAGGCTATCTTGGCGGCGCATCCCCAGATGCTGGTGGTCAAGAGCATCTCCAAGAGCTTCGGCGTACCCGGTCTGCGCCTGGGTGTGCTGGCCTCTGCCGATGAGGCCGTGATCCAGCACATGAAGAGGGATGTGTCCATCTGGAACATCAACTCCTTTGCGGAGTACTACATGCAGATCGAGGAAAAGTACAAGAAGGACTACACTTCAGCACTGGACCGCTTCCGGGTGGCCCGGGCAGATTTTGCCGAAAAGCTGGCGTCGCTGCCCGGGGTGCGGGTGCTGCCAAGCCAGGCCAACTATTTCATGTGTGAGCTTACCGGCGGTATGTCTGCCCATCGGCTGGCCCTGGCCCTGCTGGATCGGAACATCCTCATCAAGGATCTGTCTCCCAAAATTTCCGGCGATAGGCAGTATGTGCGCATCGCGGTGCGTACTGCCCAGGAAAACAACAAACTCATCGACGCTATGCGTGCGGTTCTGGTCTGATCCTGCCGCAGCAGGGCCGCCAGTGTGGAGGTAACTCATGAAACAACGTCTGGCCGATTATGTGGCCGATTTCCTGTGCGCCCACGGCGTCACCGATGTGTTCTCGGTGGTGGGCGGCGGTGCCATGCATCTGAATGATGCCTTCGGGCACCATCCCGGCCTGCATGTGACCTACAACCACCATGAACAGGCCTGCGCCATTGCGGCGGAGGCCTACGCCCGGCTGGACAACCGCATCGCGGCGGTGTGTGTCACCACCGGTCCCGGCGGGACCAACGCCCTTACCGGCGTGCTGGGGGGCTGGCTGGATTCCATCCCCATGTTTGTGGTGTCCGGGCAGGTGCGGTATGATACCACCGCCCGCTACGCCATGCAGTTCACCGGCGGCCTGCCCCTGCGGGCGGTGGGGGACCAGGAATACGACATTGTGAAATCGGTCACCCCCATGACCAAGTATGCCGTCATGGTGGAGGACCCCACCCGCATCCGCTATATTCTGGAAAAGGCCTGGTACCTGGCCACCACCGGCCGTCCCGGCCCGGTGTGGGTGGACATTCCGGTGAACTTCCAGGGCGGCTACATCGAGACCGACACCCTGGAAGGCTACGACCCCGCCGAGGACGATGCCACGCTGCCCCCGCCGGTGGAGGACGCCACGATTCAGCAGGTGCTGGACCTGATCGGCAAGGCACAGCGTCCGGTGTTCCACGCCGGATACGGTATCCGGCTGTCCGGGGCGTACAACACCTTCCGTTCGGTGGCCGAAAAGCTGAACATCCCCATCGTGACCTACTGGAACGCGGTGGACCTCATCGAGGACGACAACCCCCTGTACTGCGGCCGGGCGGGCAACATGGGCGACCGCCCCGGCAACTGGGCCATCCAGAACGCCGACCTGATCTTGGCTGTGGGCACCCGCATCTCCATCCGCCAGGTGGGCTATAACTGGAAGACCTGGGCCCGGGCGGCCAAGGTCATCATGGTGGACATTGATGCGGCGGAGCTGAAAAAGCCCACCCTCCATGTGGAGATGCCCATCTGGGCGGACGCGGCGGATTTCCTGGGAAAACTGGACGCCGCCGCCAACGCCCTGGCCCCGGTCTGCCGCCAGGAATCCTGGCTGGAGACCTGCCGCCGCTGGAAGCATGACTACCCCGCCGTGCTGCCCCGCCAGTGGGAGGAAAACGGCGAGACCGCCAACGTCTACGCCTTTGTGCGGTATCTCAGCAGCCGCCTGCCGGAGAACAGCCTCACCGCCGTGTCCAACGGCGCCTGCTGTGTGGTTGGCAACCAGGCCTACGTCATCCAGAAAGGCAGCCGCATGGCCAACAACAGCGCCGTGGCCAGCATGGGCTACGGCCTGCCCGCCGCCATCGGCACCTGCATCGGCGGGGGCCGCCGCACCACCATCTGCCTGGAAGGGGACGGCTCCATCATGATGAACCTGCAGGAACTGCAGACCATCCTGACCAACCGCCTGCCCATCAAGATCTTCCTCATCAACAACCAGGGATACCACTCCATCCGCCTGACCCAGAACAACCTGTTCAAGGAGCACTGCAAGATCGGCATCGGCCCGGAATCCGGGGACCTTTCCTTCCCCGAATACAAAAAGCTGGCCGAAGCTTTCGGCTACCCCTACCTGTGCGCCCGCTCCAACGCCGAGATGAAGCAGGCGGTGGACAAGGCCCTGGCCATGGACGGCGCGGTGTTCTGTGAAATCTTCACCGACACCAAGCAGGTGTGGGAGCCCAAGAGCAGCACCAAGCGCCTGCCCGACGGCACCCTGGTCAGCCCGCCCCTGGAGGACCTGGCCCCCTTCCTGCCCCGGGAGGAACTGGAACGGAACATGTTCATCCCCCTGATGCCGGAAGAATGAGGAGGCAGCTTTCATGGAACGTACCCTGAAAACCGCCGTGGTCACCGGTCCCACCGGGGCCATCGGCACGGCATTGTGCCAGTGCCTTTTGGACCACGGCCTGACCGTGTACGCTGTCTGCCGCCCCGGCAGTCCCCGGGCCGCCGCCCTGCCGGAAAGCGAGAATCTGCACAAGGTGGACTGCGACGCCGCCGACTATGCCTCTCTGCCCGGAAAAATAGGGCAGGCCGATGCCTTCTTCCACTTTGCCTGGGCCCACACCATCGGCCCCGGCCGCAACGATATGCCCGCCCAGATCGACAACATCCGCTATACCATCGACGGGGTGCGGGCCGCCGCGGCCCTGGGCTGCCGGGTCTTTGTGGGGGCAGGCAGTCAGGCGGAATACGGCCGGGTGGAAGGGATGCTGGAACCCCATACCCCCGCCAACCCGGAAAACGGCTACGGCATGGCCAAGCTGTGTGCCGGCCTCATGAGCCGGACGGAAGCCGCCGCTCTGGGGGTGGACCATGTGTGGGCCCGGGTGCTCTCGGTGTACGGGCCCCACGACGGCCCCGCCACCATGATCTCCGGCACCATCCGGGCCCTGCTGGCCGGGCAGTGCCCGCCCCTGACCAAAGGGGAACAGCAGTGGGATTACCTCTATTCCGCCGACGCTGCCGAGGCCTTTTACCTCATGGCGCTCCGGGGGCAGAACGGGTCCGTCTACCCGCTGGGAAGCGGGCAGGCCCGGCCGCTGAAAGAGTACATCCTGGCTTTGCGGGATGCCATTGACCCTGCATTGTCTCTGGGGTTCGGCCAGGTGCCCTACGGCCCCAACCAGGTCATGCACCTGCAGGCGGACATTGCCCCCCTGACGCGGGATACCGGCTTTGTACCCGGGACCGAATTTACGGAAGGAATCCGAAAAACCATTGAATGGGTGAGGAAGGAATATCATGGCTAAAAAAGTGATCTCGGTAATGATCCCGACCTATAACGAGGAGGAAAACGCCCGCCCCATCTACGAGGCGGTGCGGGACGAGCTGCAGAAGAGCCTGCCCCAGTACGACTACGAGATCCTCTTCATTGACAACAAGAGCCAGGACAGAACCCGGTCCATCATCCGGGAGATCTGTGCCCAGGACAAGCATGTGCGGGCCATCTTCAACTCCAAGAACTTCGGCCAGTTCAACAGCCCCTACTACGGCATGATCCATACCAGCGGGGACTGCACCATCACCATCTGTGCCGACTTTCAGGACCCGGTGGAACTGATCCCCCGGTTTGTGGCCGAATGGGAAAAGGGATACAAGATCGTCATCGGCAAAAAGACCAGAAGCCAGGAAAATCCGCTGGTGTATTTTCTGCGGGGGTGCTATTACAAGATCATCCGCAAGATGTCCAGCGTGGAGATGATCGAGCAGTTTACCGGCTTCGGTCTGTATGACCGCAGTTTCATCCAGACCCTGCGGGATCTGCACGACCCCACCCCCTTCATCCGGGGCATTGTGGCCGAGCTGGGCCCCGAGCGCAAGGAGATCGAGTACGAGCAGCCCCGCCGCCGGGCGGGCAAGACCCACAACAACTGGTACAGCCTGTTTGACGCCGCCATGCTCAGCTTCACCAGCTACACCAAGGTGGGCATGCGGGTGGCCGAGTTCTTCGGCTTCGGGGTGGCCTTCATCAGCTTCTGCTTCGGGCTGTTTTTCCTCATTGCCAAACTGGTATCCTGGCAGAGCTTTGCCGCCGGGTACGCCCCCACCATGATCGCCGTCTTTTTCATGGGCGGCGTACAGCTGGCCTTTATGGGATTTCTGGGGGAGTATATCATGGCCATGAACACCCGCATCATGAACCGGCCTCTGGTGGTGGAGGAGGAGCGCCTGAACTTTGAGGACGCGCCGAACCCCGACGCCTGACCCGGTCCCCCATACAAAAACCACCCCTGCCGGGCACAGAGCCGGCAGGGGTGGTTTTGATTTGGTTCAGGAATCTTCCGGTGCCGGTCGTTTGAACAGGGCCAGCAGCCCGGCGGTGAGGGCGGAACCCAGGAACAGCGCCCACAGCAGAAGCAGAGGCTTTTCCGCCAGGGGCAGCAGGTACAGCCCGCCGTGAGGAGCCGGCACCCCGCAGCCGAAGAGCATGGATAAAGCCCCCGCCAGGGCGGAACCGGCCATGCAGCTGGGAATCACCCGCAGCGGGTCCCGCAGGGCAAAGGGCAGGGCGCCCTCGGTGACAAAGGAGGCACCCAGCAGATAGTTCATCAGGGCGGAATGCCGTTCCGACTTATTGAACCGGCTGGGAAAGAAGGTGCAGGCCAGGGCTACGCCCAAAGGCGGTACCATGCCGCCCAGCATGACGGCAGCCATGAACCGCTCCTGGCCGGCGCCCAGGGTGACGGTGCCGAAGAGGTAGGCGGCCTTGTTCACAGGCCCGCCGAAATCCACCGCCATCATGGCGCCCAGCACGGCGCCCAGCACCATGCTGCTGCCGCCCCGCATGGATTCCAGGCACTGGTACAGCCAGTTGTTGAAATGGCCCAGCGGCGGGTTGATGGCCACCACCATGAACAGGGACATGACGGTCAGCCCCAGAACGGGGTACAGCAAAGTGGTCTTGACCGGGTCCATGCTGACGGGAAACCGGCTGAACAGCCTGCGCAGCCCGCGGATGAGCCAGCCGGACACAAACCCGGCCAGGATGGCCCCCCAGAACCCGGAGGAGATCCACTCGCTTTCCGGCCCGATGGTCATGCCCGTATAGGCCAGGTATCCTCCCATCATGCCGGGCAGCAGGGCGGCGGGGCCCGCCATGGCGCTGCCCACAAACCCGGCCATGATGGGGTACATCATCCGGAAGGTGAACTGCCCTACCTGGGTGACCAGCCAGGACAGGGAAGTGCCGCTGCCGAAGGTCAGGTCCCCCACATTGGCCCGGTCCAGAAAATAGCCCAGGGCGATGAGGATGCCGCCCCCGGTGACAAAGGGAATCATATGGTTGATGCCGTTCATCAGGTGGGCGTACACATGCCGGCCCCGGGTGCGCAGTTCCTCCCGGGTGGCGGAAAAGGGCGGAAAGAACCCGTCCTCCTCCCGGCCGCTGGGGTTCATGATGGGCACCCCGCCGGACACCGCCCGCTGCAGCAGCGCTTCCGGCTGGCGCAGGGCTTCGGCCACCGGCACAATGAGCACCGGCTTGCCCGCAAAGCGGTTCAGGTCCACCGTGCGGTCGGCGGCCACCACAATGCAGGCGGCCGCATCGATCTCTTCCGGGGTCAGCACGTTGCGGGGGCCGTCGGCGCCGTTGGTCTCCACCTTGAGGGAGATGCCCATCTTTTCCGCCTGACGTTCCAGGGCCTGGGCCGCCATAAAGGTGTGGGCTACCCCCATGGGGCAGGCGGTCACCGCCAGCACGGTGCAGGGCCCCTGCTCGGGCGGCTGTTCCCGGGCGGGCGGGGTCTGCGCCGCGGCAGGCGTTTCCCGGGCGGCAATGACCTGCAAAAACTCCTCCGGGCTTTTTGCCTCCAGTAGCTGGGTGCAGAAATCCGGTTCCATCAAAAGCCGGGCCAGGTCCGCCAGCACCGCCACATGCAGGTTGGCGTCGGTATCCGGCACGGCAATCTGGAACAACAGGCGCACAGGGGCTCCGTCCAGGGACCCGTATTCCAGGTCCTCGCACAGGGTCATGGCGGCCAGGGCGGGGGTGTTCACTCCGGCGCTTTTGGCGTGGGGAATGGCTACCCCGCCGCCCACGCCGGTGGAGCCCTGGGCTTCCCGGTCCAGGACTTCCTGTTCGTACAGCGCGGCATCGCGCAGACAGCCTCCGGCGTTCAGCAGGACGGTCATGGTGTGGATGGCGGCGGCCTTGTCGGCCACTTTGGCCCCCAGCACGATGCGCTGCGGGCTCAGCAGTTCGGTGATGCGCATGGTTGTTTCCTTGTTCCTGTGGGTGGGTTCACGAAAACGGCGGCCCAGCCGCATAGGCGGGGCCGCCGTTCAAATTTGTTCTGTTGGGATACCGGATCAGTTCAGGATGGTCAGCTCGGTATCGGGGTCGAACAGGTGGATCTTGTTGGCATCCATGGCCATCACGACCTGGCTGCCGCGGCGGGCCTTGGAGGTGGGAGCCACACGAGCCATCAGGTTCTGGCCCTGGTAGGTCAGGTACAGGTAGATCTCGGCGCCCATCAGTTCGGAAACTTCCACTTCAGCGCTGATCTTGGTCTCAGGATGCTTGGCCAGGAATTCCTCGTCGTCCTTCATGTCTTCGGGACGGATGCCGACCTTCAGGGTCTTGCCCACGTAAGCGTCCAGCTTGCCGTCTGCGGTCTTGGTCTTGGGCAGAGGAATGTCGGTGCCGGCCAGGTCAATGGTGTACTGGTCGCCGCTCTTCTTCAGGGTGCCGTCCAGGAAGTTCATCTGCGGGCTGCCGATGAAGCCGGCAACGAAGATGTTGCAGGGATAATCGTACAGGTTCTGCGGGGTATCGACCTGCTGGA
>CAUEKL010000001.1 GCA_959018215.1 uncultured Gemmiger sp. | reverse complement strand
CGCCCCGCCCCGGGGGAAATACCGTTGGTACAGGGCATGGTCGGGATGGCCGGGCAGGGACGGGTGGCTGACCGACTCCACCCGGGGATGGGCTGCCAGATAGGCCACCACCTTCCGGGTGTTTTCCACATGGCGCTCCAGGCGCAGGCTCAGGGTCTCGGTGCCCTGCAGCAGCAGAAACGCCGCAAAGGGACTGATGCAGGCTCCTTCGTCCCGCAGCAGGACGGCCCGGATGTAGGTGACGAAGGCCGCCGGGGCCGCGGCTTGGGTGAACCGGATGCCATGGTAGCTGGGGTTCGGCTCGCTGAGCCAGGGATACCGGCCGCCGGCCGCCCAGTCAAAGGTCCCGCCGTCCACGATGATGCCGCCCAGGGTGGTGCCGTGGCCGCCGATGAACTTGGTGGCGGAGTGGAGCACGATGTCGGCCCCGTGCTCCAGGGGGCGGATCAGGTAGGGGGTGCCGAAGGTGTTGTCGATGACCAGGGGCAGCCCGTGCCGGTGGGCCAGGGCCGCCAGGGCGTCGATGTCGGGGATGTCGCTGTTGGGGTTGCCCAGGGTCTCGATGTAGACGGCCTTGGTGTTGGGGCGGATGGCTGCTTCCACCGCCTGCAGGTCGTGCACATCCACAAAGCTGGCGGTGATGCCGTACAGGGGCAGGGTGTGGGCCAGCAGATTGCCGGTGCCGCCGTAGATGGTCTTCTGGGCCACGATGTGCTCCCCCTGCCGGGCCAGGGCCTGGAGGGTGTAGGTGATGGCGGCAGCGCCGGAGGCCACCGCCAGCCCCGCCACACCCCCTTCCAGGGCGGCAATCCGCTTTTCCAGCACCTCCTGGGTGGAGTTGGTCAGGCGGCCGTAGATGTTGCCCCTGGCCGCCAGGCTGAACCGGTCGGCCGCGTTGCGGCTGTCGGGGAATACGTAGGAGGCGGTGGCGTAGATGGGCACCGCCCGGGCGTCGGAGGCGGGGTCGGGGCGTTCCTGCCCCACATGAAGCTGAAGGGTTTCGAAATGATAGGCAGACATGGCAGTGTTCCTTTCTGTTCTGAAATGTAAAGCGGCAGAACAGACATCACATTCGCCCGAAGCGGAAGTTGTGCCGCAGCAGCCGGAACCAGAAGGTTTGCATGGGCAGCCCCCTTTTACCCACCAAGTTAGTATGTTATAAAAGGATAGCACCATTTACCTACCAAGTCAAGGGGTGTTTTCCTGCTTTGCAAGGTGCGTCCCCGGCGCCGCTCAGCACAATGCGGAGGGCCTTCTGTGTTTACGGCATGGGCGGCAGGTCCAGCCGGACCAGGTCCTGCAGGGCGCTGCTGGTCCCGACATAGACTTCGTAGGGGCCGGGCTCTTCCACAAAAGTTTCCCTCTGTTCGTCATACCAGGCCAAGTCCCGCAGGGAGCAGCCAAGCTCCACGGTGGTTTTCTCCCCGCAGCGCAGTTCCACCCGCCGGAAATCCTTCAGCAGGCGGGCAGGGCGCCGCACCGCCGAGGCCGGCGCCCCGATATACAGCTGCACCACCTCGGCCCCTGACCGGCTGCCGGTATTTTCCACCGACACCGCTGCGGCGATCTGCCCGTTCTTCCACCGGGCGCCCAGCGCCTTGACGCTGAACCGGGTGTAGGACAGCCCGAAGCCGAAGGGGTAAAGGGGCGGGGTTTTCTTTTCCTCCAGCAGGGTGTAGCCGTGCAAGTAGGGGTAGACGACCTGCTCGGCGTTCCAGTCGGGGGCAGGCAGGTCCTCCTCCCGCCGGGGGATCACAAAGGGGAGCTTGCCGCCGGGGTTGGCCTTGCCGAACAGGACCTCGGCGAAGGCCGTTCCCCCTTCCATGCCGGGGTAGTACACATACAGGATCGCCCCCACCCGGTCATGCCACCCCTCCATGGTAATGGTGCTGCCGCCCATGAGCGCCACCACCGCATCCCGGCGCACCTCGCTGACCGCCCGGATCATCCGCAGGTCCCCTTCTTCCAGGCCAAGACCGCTCACACGGTCCCCGCCGATGCCGGCGGGTTGCTCTCCCTCCCGGGCAAAGCTTTCTCCCTCCCGGGTATAGTCGTTGCCTACCACCAGGACCACATAGTCCGCCTGCCGGGCCAGGCGTCTACAGTGGGCTTCCTGCTGCCCGTCATAGTAAACGATGTTGGCCCGGTCACGCCAGTCTGCCATGCCCTGCAGCAGGGTTTTGGTGTAGGGCGCATAGACCCGGCTGGAGCCGTGGTCCCCGGTGTTTTCCCGGTCGGCCAGACGGCCGAGCACCGCCACCGTGACACGCCCCTCGCCCAGCCGGATGGGCAGGAGCTTCCCCTCGTTCTTGAGCAGGGTAATGCCTTCCCGGGCGCACTGCAGTGCCAGGGCGGCATGCTGCCGGAACTGTTCCGGCTTCAGATACCCGGTGGGCAGGGCTTCGGCGCAGCGGTCCCGGTGCGCCAGCAGGGTACGCACCATGCGCAGGGCGGCCTCGTCGATGCGTGCCTGCGGCACCTTGCCCTCCCGGACCGCCCGGACCAGTTTTTCCCCGAAGAACTGGGTGGACGGCATCTCCAGGTCCAGCCCGCCGTTCACCGCCGCCACCGTGTCCCGGATCCCCCACAGGAAATCGTTCATCACAAAGCCGTCAAAGCCCCACTCCCCCTTGAGCACCCGGTTCAGCAGATAGTCCTGGTGACCGCAGAGCACTCCTTCGTAGGAATTGTAGGCACACATCAGCGCCCCGGCCCCCGCCTCTATGCACTTTTGAAAGTGCGGCAGGAACACCTCCCGCTCCGCCCGCCTGCTGCAGCTGACCGAGACCTTGAACCGGGCATTTTCCATGGAGTTGAAGGCGAAATGCTTGACGCAGGCGATCACCCCTCGGTCCTGTACCCCCCGCACCAGGGCGGCGCCCATCTTGCCCAGCAGGCAGGGGTCCTCGCCGTAGCTTTCCTGGGCTCTTCCCCAGCCCGGATGTACCGGCAGGTTCACGCAGACGCCCCCGAACAGGTTGCCGCCGGCATCCAGCACTTCCTCGGCGATGGCACGCCCCACCGCCTCCTCCAGGGCCGGGTCAAAGGTGGCGCCCCGCATGGCCGTCACCGGGAAGCAGGTATAGGTCCCCCGGCCGCACACCACGCCCCTGGTCCCGTCCACAAAACGCACCGCCGGAATGTCCCGGTCCGGCGCCCCTCCCGCCTGGTAGGGGTTCTCGTTATAGTGTGTTCTGGTCTGGCTCCACAGCGCCCCGCGGACGCCCTGTTTGGTCTCGGTCCCGCTCATCAGGGCGACCTTCTCCTCCAGGGTCATGGTTTCCAGCAACTTCCGGGCCTGTTCCGTCCAGGCGAGACGGAATGCCTTCCAGTCCTGTGTGCCTTCTTCTCTCATGCCAGCACCTTCTCCAGACATTCCTTCACCTCCGACACTTCGTAGTCCAGATACCCCTGGACCGTCTCCCCCTTCGTTTCCACCTGGCCTTTGCGGCGGAACTCGTTGGGCGTCAGGCCGGTTTTCTGGTGAAAGACCCGGTAAAAGGTCTTTTCCGAACCGAAGCCGCAGGAATCCAGAATATAATTCATGTTTTTTTCGGTGTTCTTCAGCAGCGCCTTGGCGTGTTCCACCCGCAGGGTTTCCATCATCTCCTTGGCCGTGAAACCGGTCGTCGCCTTCAGCAGGCGGTCCAGCGTCTTGCGGCTCAGCCCGAACCGGCGACAGACAGATTCCAGCGTCCGGTCGTCGGTCAGGTGCTGCTCCAGATAGTCGATCACCGACACCGCCAGCTCCTGCTGGTTCTGTGCCACCGGGTCCTGGAAGCACCTGTCGTAGGCTACATAGTCGAACAGATCCGCGATCAGGCCGCAGACTCCCGCCCGGATGCGATAAGGCGAATGCTGGTCCTCCCGGAGGGTCTCATAAACCAACGCCGCCAGCTTTTTGTAGAAATACCCGTAGCCGCAGGGGGGCGCCTCGTCCGCCCGGGTGCTGTCCAGATAAAAGCGGATGTCGCAATCCTCATGCTCCTGCACCTGAAACAGCTTCGGGCTCATCTGCAGGATCATACACAGGTTCTTTTCGTCATCCAGGCTCTGGATGGCGTGGATCACCCGGGGATTCATCAGCAGCACGTCCCCTTCCCGCAGGGCAACGGACTCTGATTCCACCCGGATGCCCACCTCCCCTTTCAGCACCCCGATCATCTCATACTCATTGTGCCAGTGGAAGGTGCTGTTTTTGATGGGGGTGGCAAACAGTTTGACCGGAAACGCCTGGCTGCTGCTGATGGTTTCATAGATGGAGTAGCTCATCTGCGTGCTCCTTTCTTTCGGAAAATCGAAAATCTCCCGGTGCCGTGCAGGGACACCGGGAGCATGTACTATACGGAAACGCTTCTTACTTGTTCAGCGCTCTCTTCTCTTCCAGGCCCTTGGAGATCTGGGGATAGATCTTGTCCAGGTTGCAGAAGAACAGGGCCACTGCGCCAACCACGATCAGCACGATGGGGACGAAGGTGAACACGTCCTTGATCCCGGCGATGGTGGAAGCCGTCTGCTCTGCGAGAGTGCCTTCATAGGCGGCCCAGGCCAGGCCCCAGCCGACGATGGCGGAACCCAGACCGGCGCCGACCTTCATGCCGAAGGAGGTGACCGAGTTGGTCAGGCCATCCAGGCGGACACCGGTCTTCCACTCGCCGTAGTCGATGACGTCCGCGACCATGGCGAACAGACCTGCGTTGTGGGGGATGCCGCCGATGCCCAGGCAGACCAGGCCGATGGCTGCCGTGGTGAAGGAGGTTTCGGTGAAGGCCATGATCAGCAGGCCCAGCAGCTCAATGGCGTAGCCCAGCATCAGGCTCTTCCACTTGCCCAGGAACTTGTTGATGTAGGGGAAGACCAGGTTGCCGATCATCTTGGGCAGGATGAAGCAGAGGGTCAGGGTGCCCATCAGGGCCGCGCTGCCCAGGACATCCCGGGCATAGTAGATGCGCAGGCCGTTATTTACACCCAGTATAGTATAGTCTACCACAAAAACAACCGTCACGAGCAGGAAATATTTGTTTTTGAACAGAAGTTTGACGGAATCCAGTACGCTGACCTTGTCGGCGGCGTTCTTGTTCTTGGCGGTGTTCTGCTCAATATTGGTGCGCTCTTTGGTGCCGGCGAAGGTGATGAGCAGCAGGATGGCTGCCAGGACGCCGAAAATCACGGCCATGCCGGTCCAGCCGAACTTGTCCACCATGTTGTTGACATTGTAGTTGATGAACAGCACGCAGGCCATGGTGAAGAAGAAGCGGATGGAGCTCATCAGGACACGGTCCTTGGGGTCCGGTGCTTCCAGGGAAAGCAGGGTATTGTATGCCAGGTTGCAGGCGGTGTACACCACAACGGCCATCAGCACATAGGTAATGGTTGCCCAGGCCAGCTTGCCGCCGTCGCTCAGACCGGAGGGGATGGTGAACACCAGCACCAGGCCGAGACCCATGGGAATGGCGGTCCAGAGGATCCAGGGACGGGCTTTGCCCCAACGGGTGTGGGTGCGGTCAATGATGCCGCCCATGACCAGGTCGGAAACGCCGTCCAGCAGACGGGTCAGCAGCATCATGGTACCGATGGTGGCCGCCGCAAGGCCCACGCTGTCGGTGTAGTAGAGGGTCAGGTACGAGCCGATGGTCGTCCAGACGAGGTTGCAGCCGCCATCGCCGATGGCAAAGGCGATAACCTCTTTCCAGGAGGGTTTGCTGTTTTTCATGATCATTCTCCTTTTTCCGCTTTCAGATTCAACAGGGAAAGAGACAGGCTTCCCTCTCCCTTGTATACCAGATACAGTTCCTGCGCGTTGCCGAAGTCGGTCTCGGTCTCGGCGCAGCGCCACCAGGCACAGGCCGGTGTGGGGATGACGGCGACCGGTTCGCCGTCCATGCTCGTGCGTACTTCCAGTTCCCCGTTGCCGTCGGCCCGGTATACCACCTCCAGCCGCTTCGTTTCGGCCAGATCAAAGTATTTGTAGCCGATCAGGCAGCCGTCCTTGACGTTGGTCACATACCGCTCGCCCGCCTCGCAGGTGAGGTAGGGGAAATCCGCTTCCTTGTTGGTCCGGCCGATGGAGGACAGGGCCCCCATATGGCCGTTGGTCAGGTTGCAGCAGTAAACCGCCGGGTAGGAAGCATCGCCGGAGAGCGGACCGGGATTCATGCCGCTGGTGGTGATGGTCACCTGGGGAATGCTGCCGTCCTCCCGGAAGTACACCCGTTCGGCACAACCCTGGCGGTTGTACTGGTTCAGGGAGGTATGGCGGTGATAGAACATGTACCACTGTCCGTTGACCTCCACCAGGCCGCCGTGGTTGTTGCCCACCGACATCAGTTTGTCCTCTTCCTTGCGGCCCTGGTAGCCCACGTCGCCGTTGCTCACGATGACCCCGCCGAAGGTAAAGCCCTCCATGGGGCGGTCACTGACCGCGTAGCACAGCTGGTGTGTGTTCACCGAGGAATACACCAGATAATACCGGCCGCGGATCTTGCGGATGGACGGGCCTTCAAAGTACTCGTTGCCCTCAAAAGAGGTTCCCTTGCCGTACAGCAGGCTGGGTGCCACCACCACCGGGCCGGTTTTGACCGTGAGCATGTCGTCGGCCAGCTGCAGCACGCTGCCGCCCCGCAGGTCCTGGCCTTTGTAGCGCGGGATGTTGATCATGCAGGGCGCAAAGCCGAAGTAGAGGAAGTTGCCTTCCTCGGTGCAGATCACCGAAGGATCGTAGGGTTGGTTGTCGGTCATCACCCGGCCATCCTCGTAATGGACACGGCCGTAAAACTCATACTGGCCGGCGGGGGTGTCGCAGACCGCCACATTGATGGAGTCCTGGAACTTGGCGCAGTAGAACAGATAGTACCGCCCGTCCGGACCGCGCACCACGTCCGGGGCGTACAAAGGCAGCCGGTCCTTGTTGTAGGGGTCCTGATCCTTGCGGTAGATGACCCCTTCGCAGCGCCAGTCGGACAGATCGTCCTCCGGTGCCGACCAGGCCACATAGTCCTGCTCACAGAACTCGCTGCCGTTTTCCAGATCATGGCTGCCGAACACATACAGGCGGCCGTCAAACACATGGGGTTCGCCGTCCGGGATATGCTCATACAGCGGCAGATACGGATTATGACATTGGGTTTTCATGAATCGCCTCCTGATAGTTTTCCCACGTATTCTCTTGCTACTTGTCATTATGGTATAAATTGATCCGTTTGTTCTGTCATTTCGCTCTTTTTCACTGTCAAAAGAGGACAGTTTTTGCACGTATTGTACAGTTTCATCAAATAGCCATTTTTGCTTTTGTTCATTTCGCGCATATATTTTCTCGGGCCGCTGCCGGCGGCGGGCGCTTTTTGCCTCCAAGACAGCCCCGGCCGGCATCTGTGATCGGGGTACATCAAAAAAAGGCTGCGGGGTAGGAACGTACGTTCCTGCCTCGCAGCCTTTTCTTCTGGCGGAGCATCAGAGATTTGAACTCTGGCGGCGCTGTTAACGCCCTATCGCATTTCGAGTCCTGTGCCGAAAAGGCTCTTGTAAAACAGGGCGGGTCAAAACTGGTCAGTTTGTCCCCGGATTTTTGGCGGTGTCAAGCCGTTTTCGAGGGGCCAACCCCCGAAAAATGGCTATGGTACGAATCAAATCGCCACCCCCGGTTTTGACCCCTTTTGGCAAGATTTTCTGGAAAAATGCAAGATTTCATGCAAGATAATTTGAGGCCGATTTTACTGATGAACACTGAGTTTGTGCCCCGTCGCCGGAAAACGGATTTCGACAAATGCAAGATTTCGGGCCGATTTCGTGCAGTATTTTTCCGGTATTCAACAATTTGTATAGTTTAAGTGGAAAGCACAGCGGTTCTCCGGGTCCAAATTCAAAACAAAGGAGAACCCCAAAAATGAAGAAAAACAATCTCTTTCAGGACACCCTCGAGCGGGAGATCCAGGACCTGCTAGCCCCTTATCCCGACCCCATGGGCCGCACCGACTTCCGCAAAGCCTGCCGCATCGGCACCCGCACCTCGCTCTACCTGCTGCAAAGCGGCCTGGTGCCCTGCGAGAACACCGGCAAGCAGACCCGCTGCTATAAAATTGCCAAGGCGGACGTGGCCGCCTACCTGCGCCGCCGCCTGGCGGAGCCGGCATACTACACCCCGCCCAGCGGCTGGTACAAGAACTACCCGTCCCACAAGCCCCCGGCCTTCAGCCTGAACGGTGCGCTGCTGCTCACCGACGCCACCCGTCAGCGTGTGCGCCGCTGGTACGAGCAGCTGCTGGTCCGCCAGCCCGACGTGCTGGACGCCCACCAGATCGCCCGCATCACCGGCTACGCCTCCCGCACCGTCAGCCGCTGGTGTGCCGAGGGGAGGCTCAAGGCTTTCCCCTACCAGCACACCTATAAGGTGCCCAAGGAGTGGCTGCTGGAGTTCCTCACCTCCGAGGATTACAACAGCATCACAAGAAAGAGTAAAGAGCACTACGCCATGATCGCCGCGGTGGCGCCAAAGCCCAGGAAGAAACCGTGATTCGTACCTTGGGGAACTGCCTCTTTCCCGCCTGATTCTAAGTGTCGCCTACGCAAGCCATTTCCAGGATTGTTTCGACGCCGTTGGTACGCAGAGAAATCTTGCCGCTGCCTCCTTCTGTGCCATGTTCCCCCGAAAAATACATGCTAAAGACGACCGCTTTATCAGGCGCATCACTGACAACGCTCACACCAATGCTGTGAACCAACCGGCGGAAGCCTTTAGCTGTCTGCGGCATTTGCAGAATGTTCTCGTCCTGAACGCCACCCACGATTTTTGCGAATGTTACCAAACGCTCATCGTTCAAGAAAACAGGGAATCGATTGGATTCGGCATCGGAGCCTCCGCCACCAACGGGCTTATCTACCAGGATATACAGAGCCTCTCGTTGGGGGATGGGATCCCGTGGAGCAATTCGTTGATCACGCATCTCAGGCACACCTTCTCATGATAAACTTTTTGAGTTGCGCTATTTTTCTTTATCATAAAGCCTTATACCGCGGTGGTGCTTCTCATTTTTTGCTATACGTTTCCTTGTATTTTGCTTTTTTATTTTTCTGTCCGCATCTGGGGGCATACGCATAAAGTTAGCAATTTTTAATCACTGTCATTGTTTCCTCAAAAAAACATGTGCATCTGTAAGCAATTCTTTTTTGTACTGTTGTTGCATGGGGCTCTTGCTTTTTGAATGGAGAATTTCTGCCCACTATATCTAGGAAATCGAAATGAAAAAAGAAGATTTGCAAATGTTGCTGTTCCCGTCCATTTTTCGGCTTCTGGCAAAAGGTGTTTTTACAAAGTGCCTTTTCTCATTTCTTGCTATATTCCTCGCGGTTTTGGATTTCATAACGTTTTTCGCTCTTTTTGCGCTTGTTTCAAAATAGAAAACCTGCTATAGTGAGTCACAAAATCAGTAGACCGCGTAAACCGGTTACCTCTTACACGGTCCAGAAGGAGCTGAAATGATTATGGAAGGTGCCTACTATAGCGGGCAATATTTAAACAGACTGGAACGCCTTGGATATTCGCAGGCCGAAATTGACAACAAGCTGGAAAGCACATTTGAGGAGATGTTCTATGGTCCGGAGGGGGTTCGCCTTTGCCATTTTGCCGGACCTGACATGATGTACATAGAGGATACGGGGAACCATGACGTCCGTACCGAGGGCATGTCCTACGCAATGATGTTCTGCGTACAAATGAATCGCCAGAAGGAATTCGACTGCCTGTGGCGATGGGTCGTGACCCACATGTACCTCACCGAAGGGGAAAACGCCGGCTATTTTGCCTGGTCCTGTCATACTGACGGCAGCAAAAATTCCGATGGACCCGCCCCTGACGGCGAAGAATTTTTTGCCATGTCCCTGTTTTTTGCAGCCAACCGCTGGGGTTCCGGCGAAGGGGTACTGGATTACGCTTCCTGGGCACGGCGCATCTTGCACACATGTGTACACAAAGGCGAAGAAGCCGGTTCCGGATTTCCCATGTGGAACCCCGAAAACCATCTCATCAAATTCGTTCCCAACTGTGAATTTACCGATCCCTCTTATCATTTGCCGCATTTCTATGAACTTTTTGCTCTGTGGAGCGACGAATGCGACCGTCCTTTCTGGCATGCAGCCGCAGCGGCCAGCCGCCAGTACCTGCGCAAAGCCTGCCACGCCCGTACCGGATTGAGTGCCGAATATGCCGAGTACGACGGCCGCCCGCATCGGGGTGATCAGCCGGACCGTCACGACTGGTTCTTCAGCGATGCATACCGCACGTTGGGCAACATTGCTTTGGATGCCCAATGGTTCGGGGACAAAGACGGTTGGGCCCAAGAAACAGCTGCACATATTCAGCAATTTTTTGAAGAAAAGGAACACGGGCAAACAAACGGCATCTATCTGATCGACGGCACACCCGTTGAAGGAAATGCTCTGCATCCTGTAGGGCTTCTGGCTACCATTGCGCAGGGTTCCCTGATTCTGGATGACGCCTGCGCGGATGAATGGCTCCGCCGGTTCTTTAGCACTCCGCTCCGTTCCGGACCGCGGCGTTATTATGACAATTGCCTGTATCTTTTTGCGCTGCTTGCTTTAAGCGGGCATTACCGCATCTGGTTCCCGCAAGAAGCAACGGTATAATGTACCCTACCGAAAAAACGATTTTTTTCCTTCCCCTTCGGTTTGCTTTTTTCCATGAACCGCAGTTTACTGGACCACACATTCAGGAGGCTATGTCAATGTTGATTTTCATTAACGGCAACCGCTCTGTCGGCACCATCAATAAAAACATCTACGGGCATTTTGCCGAACATCTGGGGCGCTGCATTTACGGCGGCCTGTATGTAGGCGAAGATTCCGAGATTCCCAACCAGAATGGAATGCGCACCGATGTTGTCAATGCTCTCAAAGAGCTGGATATTCCCGTCCTTCGGTGGCCGGGCGGTTGTTTTGCAGACACCTATCACTGGCAGGACGGCATCGGTCCCAAGTCTTCCCGTAAGACGCTGATCAATACCACATGGGGTGGTGTACGGGAGGATAATTCCTTTGGCACCCATGAATTTATGGAGCTGTGCCGTCAGTTGGGATGCGAAGCATACATCAACGGAAATGTAGGTACCGGCACTGTACAGGAAATGTGCGACTGGGTCGAATATTGCAACATGCCCGGCGTTTCCCCCATGGCCGACTTGCGGCGGCAAAACGGTCAGGATGCACCCTGGAACGTAAAGTACTGGGGAATCGGCAACGAAATGTGGGGCGGCGGCGGCAATATGCGCGCAGACTACTACTCCGATCTGTGCCGTCAGTATGCCAGTTTCCTGCGGGACTACGATCCTTCCCACAAGATTTACAAAATTGCAAGCGGCGCCTGTGATTTCAACTACGATTGGACGCAACGGGTTGCTGAACTGACCGGGGCGCTGGTGGACGCTTTAAGCCTGCATTACTACACCATTCCCGGCAGCGAATGGGAGCACAAAGGCTCTGCCACCAAGTTCAGCCGCGAAGAGTATTATATTACCATGTATAAAGCTCTTCAGATGAAAGGGTTGATTGAAAACCACACCGCACGGATGCGGCAGGCCTGCCCCAACAAAAATCTGGGGCTTGTAATTGATGAATGGGGTACATGGCTTGATGTGGAGGAAGGAACCAACCCCCATTTCCTGTACCAGCAAAACGCTATGCGGGATGCCCTGGTCGCTGCAGTCAACCTGAACATCTTTGGCGATCATTGTGATTCCGTCGTCATGGCCAACATTGCACAAACGGTCAATGTGTTGCAGGCTATGCTTCTTACCGACGGGCCGCGGATGCTTTGCACGCCCACGTATCACGTGTTCCATATGTTCAAAGGCCACCAGGGGGCTCGCCAGCTGGAAACTTACGCAGAAACAGCGCTCATCGGTGCAGACGGGGCAGACTGCAAGGTTCCCAATTTGCACGTTTCCGCCAGTGAAGACCATAATGGCAATGTGCTGGTTACCGTCGTCAACCTCAGCGATCATTCCTCTGTGCCTGTTGAAATTCACTGGGATGGCCTGAGCAAGTTTACTTCCATCACCGGTCAGGTGCTTAGCGGTGATGGTGCCGGCGCGGCTGCCTACAATACGTTCGATAATCCCCATCAAGTCGAGCCGAAGGCGTTGACAAACATAACTGTTGGTACCAACAGCTTTACTTCCCTCTTGCCCGCATGCAGCGTTGCTGCCTTTACTCTGAAAGCCTGATTTCCAGACCAAAGCAAAAGAGCGCCGGAGATGACTCCCGCGCTCTTCTGCTTTATTCTATGCCGTCAAACGGTTACTTTTTGCCGTCTGAATTCTCCGTAGTATCCTGAGACTGCTCCTGATTTATCTGAGAAGAGTACTGCTCCGAGCACTTCATGAAAACGCCATTTAAAACAAATGCATTTGCATAAGCGATCGAAGAGAACCCCAGCACAAACCACAAAAACAGTCCATAGCGCAATGTGGTCTGTGTATACAGGGTAAATGCTACACATGCGCCTATCAACAACAACATGGAAAAGGTTTTGGGCAAAGAGGTCACAGACATGATAAACGCATTCCGTATGGTACCTAAAACCGTATTGTTGAATCTTGCAAGCAGCGGGAAAGCATATACGAAGGTCATCATATAAGCGATTGCTGCCACGGGAATCAAAATCTTCAAGATGCTGTTTTGGAAATTCCCAGAATGCCATAGAAGATAGATATCATAGCCCAAAAATCCCCCTGCGGCCCCAAAAAGAATTCCCATCAGTACGCCCTGGCGGAAATTTGCCCGGAATGACTTGAAAAAATTGCCGACCACCGGAGTGCCGTCTTTTTCACCCGCCATTTTTGTGGTGACATAATGTAAAGCCGTGATGGCAGGGCCAATGGTGACCACCGGAATGCAGCAAACCAGGAACAGCAGATTCAGGACAATAAGATCCCACACAACGCCCAGGGCGCGCATCAGGGGGCTGTCCGGATTAAAAACGCCTCTCAATGAGTTCTCCTCCTTTTTTTCAGGATGTAAATATTCACCAAAAACAGCGATTCAGATTGTACACTATTCAATCTGTTATTTGATTGACAATGGTTCTGCGGCTGAATTATACTGGCATTATACTTTGCACCGCTAAAAATAGCAAGGTCCTTTTGCGACATTCACCGGTAAGGAGCTTTGTATGAACCGGTTTCATCGTGTCAGAATCAAGCTGGAGAGTTTTCTCAATAACTTAAGCCTGAAGAAAAAACTTCGATATCTTTATTTTTTATGTATTCTGGTCCCCATATTTTTGACCGATATTGTAATTTTACATGCATTAACCAAGAACGAGCATGCCGAGCAGCTGCACCAGATGGAAAAAATAGCCAAATCAGTGCAGTCGATGCTTTCCGCCGCCACAGAAGATTCCGCGCTGATTTCTACCAGCCTTTATATGGACAACTCTCTCCAAGAGTTTGTAAGCCGCCAATATGACAGCCCTGAAGATTACTTTTCAGGCTACAGAGAATACATCCAAAATTCTTTACTGCAAGGCGTTTCCCGAATCACAAATTCTGTCATACGGGTGTATGCAGACAATGAAACCCTGATAAACGGCAGTGAATTTGCACGGTTATCCACCGTTTCGCAGGAACCCTGGTATCAGCAGTATACTGCGGATGGCTACAGCCCGCGGCTTCTTTTTTCTTATGATGAAACAGATGGGCGCCAGGTGTTGTTTTTACGTGGGATGAATAGCCTTTACAGCGATAAGGCGGAGCGCCTTTTGTGTATTGAAATCAATTACGGCACGCTGGACCGCGATTTCCAGAACATGGGGTACAACTATTCAGTTTATGTATGCAGCGGTAACCGGATTTTGCTTACGAACGCAATGCCCAATTATCGTTGGCAGCCTTATGACACATTCTCCCCGTCTGATTCGGTAGGCTTGTCCCAGCATTTTACCCTTTACAGGGAAGATCTGGACATCTATGTGATGGAACCAAGCGGCAACGTTTTAGCCCTGATTCGCCAAAACATCCATATCCTGATCCTGCTGCTGATCCTGAACATTATTCCCCCGCAGCTTTTGATGAATCTGCTGGAGAATTCCATTACTTCTCGTCTTTTCCGTCTGGAAAAAGTCTTCAACCAGATAGACAGCGACGTGTTGATCAAGATTTCCGGGCCAAGCGGTCAAGATGAGATCGGCAGTCTGATGGACAACTACAACCGCATGGCTGACCGGATGAACAGCCTGATTGACACCGTCTACCGATGCCGACTGAAAGAGCAGGAGATGGATATTGCCCGGCAGAACGCAGAGCTGATGGCTTTATACAGCCAAATCAATCCCCATTTTCTGTTCAACGCACTGGAAAGCATCCGTATGCACAGCATCCTGAAAAAAGAAGAAGAAACCGCCGATATGGTACAGAAATTGGCCATAATGGCGCGCCAAAACGTGGATTGGTCCTCGGATTCCAATACCATTAAGCGTGAGCTGGCGTTTGTTGAAGCGTACCTGGCCTTGCAAAAATATCGCTTCGGGGAGCGCCTTTCGTATCAAATCAATGCGCAGGAAGATTGCCAGAACATCCTGGTTCCGAAATTGACCATTACCACCTTTGTGGAAAATGCCTGTGTGCACGGTATTGAAGCAAAATCTTCTCCCGGTTGGATTTTTGTACGCGTGTATACAGAAAACGATGCGCTTTGCATGGAAATTGAAGATACCGGTGGCGGTATGGACGAGGCCGAGGCAGAACGTATTCAAGACCGGATGCGCAACGCCAGCCTGAAAATGTTAAAAGAAAAAGGACGCGTAGGCATGGTGAACACCTGCCTGCGCATCCGCATGATGACGGAGGATACTGCACAGTTCTCGGTGGAAAGCGAGTCGGGCATTGGAACACTTGTTTCGATTCGGTTCCCTCTAAACAAAGCAATAAGGGCGGAGTGACATGTTAAAAGTTATTATCGTAGATGATGAGCAGTTTATTGCGCAAGGTTTGCAGGCGTTGATTGACTGGAACGCCGCAGGCTATGAAGTGGCTGCCGTTCTGTCCGACGGGCAGGAGGCTTTGGAGTACATAAAAAAGTTACCCGTTGACCTTGTCATCACCGATGTTATGATGCCAAAAATGACCGGACTTGAATTACTGGAAACTGTTCGCCGGGAGAATCTTTCCAACGCCGGTTTCGTGATTCTGAGCGGATACAGTGAGTTTTCCTATGCTCAAAAAGCGCTGCGCTACGGGTGTATCGACTATCTTCTCAAACCGGTGGAAAAGCAAGATCTGTTATCCATTCTCAGCAAATACAATAACATCTCGCAAAACAGCAAAATGGAGGAGCAGTACGAACTAGCCTATCAAGCCCGGTGTTTGATCTCGTTGCTGTTCGGCAAATATGATCCCAACGGCGTGGATTATCTGCATAAGCATCTGGATTTTTCGGACGGCGTTCGTTACATTGAAATTTCCGCTTGCCATTCCTCGGACAGCGAAGATGACGATGATGAGAACCACTTCCGTATGGTGCAGCGTGACCTGTACCAAAGCTGTGTGCAAATTTTAGGCGAGGACCGGAGCCGGTGTTTCTATGACGCTTCGCTGGATCGCGTTGGGTATGGGATTGCTTTTGTTTACAGCGGTGCGCTTGCCCGAAATGCCGGCTGTTCCGAAACACAGTATATCCAGGATTTTTATAAGAAATTGGGTGTTTCGACACAACACGAATTGCGATTTCTGGTTGGCAAAAAAGTGGACGATATCACCACTGTTTCTGAATCGTATGATACCGTCTGCGGGCTGAAAAACCTTTGCGCCTTCCGCCAGCAAAAATCGATCTATTATTACGAGGAAGAGTTATCGGTTCCGCAAGAAAGAGCCGTTTTGTGCAAAGATACCCTGGATCAGTTGATTACCGCCATTGAACTGAATGAGCAGGAACGCATCGGCTCCGAAATAGACCATTTGTTTGCCGAAATGCAGCAGCGTGGCGTACATGACAAAGATATCAACCTGAACTTAAATTATCTTTTGTTCCGTCTTATGCATCTTGCATCCAATTTGGGCAACGAAGCCAACCAGAAGGAAATGCTGCAATTTATCAGCGCGCAGTCTTTCCGGGAAGGAATTTCCCGCGGGAGCCGACAGCATCTGTTCCGCTTTGCACGCGAGTATGCAGACTACCTTTCCCTTCTGCGAAAAAATATCTCCACCGATATTTTGGATTCTATCGACAAGGAAATCCAGGAACACTACTCGGAAAACCTGACGTTGCAGGGCTTGGGCAAAAAATACTATATCAACAGTGCATACTTAGGGCAAATCTTCCGCAAAAAATACGGACAGTCCTTTAAAAACTATTTGTGTTCTTACCGTATTAACGAAGCGTGCCACCAGCTATTGTACACAAACAAGCGGATTGGCCGCATTGCCGAAGATGTGGGCTATAAAGATGTGGATTATTTCCTTTGCAAATTTATCGAGCTGAAAGGCTGTACGCCTTCCCATTTTCGGAAGAGCAAAACCGAGAAACCACATTCTGAATTTCCCGGGAATTAATTCACACCAGAATAATCATACACTTGCTTTTCGTTTTTTGCATTCTTAAAAAGCAACGATAAACCAAGCAAAAGTGCAGGCATGTTGCCCTCCAAAATACTTCAAGGATGGGGGACTGCCTGTCTTTTTTGTATCATTGTTTCGCTGTTCAGCGCGATTTCCTCTTCCATTGAATTTGCAAAGCTATAATTTTCAGGGGTTTTTACTAGAATTTGTCGGTTGTGTAAAACATTTTTGGTATATATACTTAAATCAGAAAGCCCACAAGGGGCGAAAAATCTATCTACAGGAGGCCAATTATGAAAGTAAAATTGTGGCGGCGCGTATTTGCGGCAAGTATGTCCGCGGCCATGCTGCTGGGCTTAACGGCATGTGGCGGCTCTGATTCCCCCGAATCGTCCGATGGGATCAAAACATTTACGATGTTTACCGCAATGCCCGGTTCCGAAATCAATGATGACAACGACATTATGAACATCATTGCCGAAAAGACCGGTGCCAAACTGAAAGAGACCTGGCTGACCGGCCAGACCGACGCAGAAGCCATCGGCACAATCATCGCCGGCGGCGAGTATCCGGATTTCATCAATGGCGGCGATGCCATGATGTCTCTTTATGACGCAGGCGTCCTGGTGCCCTGGGATGATTACCTGGAAAAGTACCCCAACCTGAAAGAACTGTACACCGACGAAGAGTGGGACAGCTTCCGTCAGGATGACGGCAAGATTTATTGGGCCAACGTATTCCAGAACACCTACGGCGAAGATCGTTCCACCACCCATAACGATGAAGCCTTCTGGATTCAGACGCGTGTTCTGGAATGGGCCGGTTACCCCGAAATCAAAACCCTGGACCAGTATTTCGATCTGCTGGAAAGCTATGCCGATGCCAACCCCACCATGGCAAACGGTACCAAGAACATTCCCTACACGGCACTTTGCGAAGACTGGCGCTATTTCTGCATCGAGAATGCACCCCAGTTCCTTGATGGGTATCCCAACGACGGCTCTGTCATTGTAGACAAGGATACGATGCAGGTGGTTGACTACAATACCACGCCCACTGCCAAGCGGTATTTCCAGAAATTGAACGAAGAATATCAGAAAGGCTACGTGGACGTAGAATTCGCCACCCAGACCTACGATGAATACATCGCCAAGCTTTCCACCGGCGCTGTGCTGGGCATGTGCGACCAGTGGTGGAACTTCGCGTACAATGTCAATGATGTTTTCAAACAGCAGGGTTTGGACGAGCAGGGCTGCAACTACGTTCCGCTGGGCCTGACCATTGACGAAGGAATGGAAAACCGCTGGCACAACTACGCCGATACCCTGAACAATTCCAGCGGCGTGGCCGTTACCACCAGCTGCTCCGATATTGACGGTGCATTTAAGTTTATGAACGATCTGCTGGATCAGGAAATCCACGATCTTCGCTTCTGGGGCGTTGAAGGTGAGGATTACCTGGTTGATGAAAACGGCCTGTATTACCGCACCGAAGAAATGCGGATGAAATGCGCGGATCCCGCCTATCAGGCCTCTCACCTGTGCAACTATTCCTACATGCCGCAGTGGCTGGGCACCAGCCGGGACGGCAAGAACGCCATGCAGCCCGACCAGCAGGCAAGCGAATTCCTGGACAGCCTGTCCACCCCCCTGCAGAAACTGTTTGATGCCTACGGCGTAGACAGCTACGTTGATATGATCGGTTCTGTGGAAGAAGAACAGGGCCCCTGGTTCCCGATGTATTCTTACTCCAATGCAATGACTACCGAAACCCCCGGTGGTGTTGCCTGGGTCAAGATGGGCGAAGTCAAACACGAATGGCTGCCCAAAGTTGTTATGGCGCCTGATTTTGAAAGCACCTGGAATGAATACATGACTGCGTACAACGCAGCCAATCCGCAGGATTTCTTGGCAGAAATGCAAACTGAGCTTGAGCGCCGTGCCGGTCTTTGATGCCCGTTATTGCAGGCGACACAGACGTTGACACATACAAGTGGCCACGGCTGCACGGTGTAGCCGTGGCCACTTTTTTATGAAATGCATTCAACCCGCAAGCTCCTTAAACGTTAGTTTGCAACACATGATTCGCCATACACGTTCCTTAGGAGGACTCGCCAATGAAAAATCCATCAAAGCGTATTACATGGAAAGAGATTTCACGCCAGAAATTTCTGATGGTCTGTGCGGCTATCTTTTTTGTATACGGCATCGTATTTTATTACGTTCCACTGGCAGGCTGGGTAATGGCCTTTCAGAACTACAAACCCAAAGACGGCCTCTTCGGATCTGAATTCGTAGGACTGGAAAAGTTTAAATTCCTGTTCTCTGACGAAGTCTTTTTGCGTGATATCCGTAACACTCTGGCCATGGGCGTTCTCAATCTGGTGACCACCTTTTTAATGGCCATTATCTTCGCCATCCTGCTGAACGAAGTACGCAACATGTTCGGCAAAAAGCTTGTTCAAACGGTTTCCTATCTGCCCCACTTCCTTTCCTGGATCATTGTCACCGGTATTCTGCACGATGCGCTGTCTTCCACCGGTATCGTCAATGAGCTGCTGGTGAACCTGGGCATTGTGGATTCGCCCATCAACTTCTTCGCCAATCCGAGTTATTTTTGGCCAATCGTTGCATTTGCCAATGTTTGGAAGGAAACCGGCTGGAATGCCATTGTCTACCTGGCCGCCATTACCTCCATCGATCCCAGCCTGTATGAGGCAGCCACTTTGGATGGTGCCGGCCGGTGGGGCAAAATCTGGCACGTCACGCTTCCTGGCATCAAGTCCACCATTATGATTCTGCTGATCATGAATGTTGGCAACGTATTGAATGCAGGCTTTGAAGTCCAGTATCTGCTTGGCAACGGCCTGGTCAAGGGTGTTTCGGAAACCATTGATATCTACACCTTGACCTGGGGCATCAGCCAGAACGATTATTCTTTGGGTACTGCAGCCGGTATCTTCAAGAGCGTCGTTGCAATTATTCTGATTCTCGGCGCAAACTGGATTGCCAAACGTGCCGGTGAAGACAGATTGTTCTAAGGGGAGGGTACACATGAAAATCAAATCATCCACCATGGACAAAGTCTTTGTTACCTGCAATACCATTTTCCTGGTTTTGTTCGTCACCATTACGCTGTATCCTGTTCTGAACACGCTGGCGCTTTCTTTCAACGACGGTATCGACGCCGTACGCGGTGGCATCCATCTGTGGCCGCGCATCTTTACGCTCTCGAACTATAAAACGGTTCTGAATCAGCAGAACATCATCACCGGTGCAGTGGTTTCGGTGGCCAGAACTGTGTTGGGAACCATCTTCTCCCTGGTAACGAACGCACTTTTGGCCTACGTCATCAGCCGCAAACGCTTTTTGTTCCGTTCCCAGCTGTCTTTGTTCTGGGTCATCACCATGTATGTGAACGGCGGCATGATCCCCACCTTGCTTTTGTACCGCAGCCTGAACCTGACCAACTCTTTCTGGGTATACGTCATTCCGGGCATGATCAGCGCATTTAACGTTCTGGTTCTGCGCACTTACATGGAAGGTCTGCCCAGCGCGCTGGAAGAATCCGCCATGATTGACGGTGCCAACGATTTCACCATCTTTACCCGTATCATCTCGCCCCTGTGCAAGCCGGTGTATGCCACCGTCGCCCTGTTCGTAGCTGTCGGACAGTGGAACTCCTGGTTTGATGCTATGTTGTACAACCGGATGAACACCCAGTATACGACCCTGCAATATGAGTTGATGAAGCTTCTTTCCTCTGTCATGCAGCAAAGCGGCAGTGCCACCACCGGCGGCAACACCGCTACCGCAGCCGTCACGCCGGTTACCGTGCGTGCCGCCGCTACTGTGGTGACGATGCTTCCCATCATTCTGCTTTATCCCTTCCTGCAAAGATACTTTGTATCCGGCATGACCATTGGCAGTGTAAAAGAGTAAAATCCTTTTCCTGCCATCCGCCCCTGTTTTCCAGTGCCTGTAACACGAAAAGTCAGTTTGGCGGCACCCTCCAATAGCTATGGCCGCTGCATCTGTTTTTCCTCCTGGATGCAGCGGCCATAGCTCTATATTTTTGCATGCAGAATATCACCCCTTTATACCTGGAGGTTTTCTATGCTTTCCGTTAAAAATCCTATCATGACAGGCTTCTTTCCCGACCCTTCGATTTGCCGGGTAGGGAACAAATTCTATACGGTTCATTCGACATTTGCGTATTTTCCCGGCGTGCCGGTTTTTGAGAGCGAAGATCTTGTCCACTGGAATTTGATCAGCAATGTGCTCGATCGTGATTCTCAGGTTCCTTTGTCCGGCTGTCAGCATTCCGAGGGGATTTTTGCCCCTACCATTCGTTACCATAAGGGCACCTGGTATATGATTACCACCAACGTGTCCGACCAAGGAAATTTTATCGTCACTGCAAAAGATCCGCGCGGCCCCTGGTCCGAGCCTTACTATTTGGGTGAGTCTACCGGCGGCATTGATCCCAGTCTCTTTTTTGACGATGACGGTACCTGCTATTATATCGGCCAACGGCCGCGTTCTGCCGGGTACCGCTACAATGGCGACTGCGAAATTTGGATTCAAACTCTGGATCTGGACACGATGCAGTTAAAGCCCGATGCCACCATTGTACTTACCGGATTCCAGCGCAAAGCCATTTGGCCGGAGGGACCTCACCTGTACAAAAAGGACGGTTACTATTACATTTTGCATGCGGAAAGCGGTACATCCATCCACCACAGCGTCATGATCGCGCGCAGCAAAAATGTGTTTGGTCCCTACGAGTACTGCCCCTGCAACCCCATTCTGACGCATCGCCATTTGGGAGCCCAATATCCTGTTACCTGCGTCGGTCATGCCGACTTAGTGGATGACGGAAACGGCAACTGGTATATGGTTGTATTGGCTTGCCGGCCGAACCAAGGGTACACGTTGTTGGGGCGTGAAACCTTTTTGGCAAAGGTCACCTGGGAAGATGGTTGGCCGGTTGTAAATGCGGGGGTCGGTCATCTTGAAGAAGTAGTCACGCTGCCTTACGAGGGGCAGCCTTCTGACGACGTACCCCAATGTAAAACCTATACGTTTGATACACCTTCTCTGCCGCTGGAGTTGCTGACTTTGCGCAATCACCGCGATCACGAACTTGAACTGCACGCAGAAGAGCATATTGTTCGTCTTTTCCATCGTTGCGACAGCTTGAAGGATTGCGGTGAGCCTGCATACCTCGCGCTGCGTCAGCAACACTGGAATTGCGAATTTGAAACCAGCTTTATCCCGCATTTCTGCAAAGAGAGTGATTGCGCCGGTATTGCCATGGTTCAAAGCAACGAAAACCATCTACGGGCAGAGTGCTATCCCCAGGATTCGGGGATCAAACTTGTTGTTTCTCTTTGCAAAGATGGTGAAGACAGCTGTTTGGCGCGAATGGATATGTCGGCTGCAACCCCCATCAAACTGAAGTTGCGCGTAGAAGGGCTTGTGGCCAGTGTTCTTTACCAAAGCAATAGTGAATGGAAACCGGTTGCCTACGACATTGATCTGCGCTCTTTAAGCACGGAACATGCCGGCGGTTTTGTCGGCTGTACACTGGGGTTATATGCTTCCGGCAATGGAGAGGACGCTGGTGGTTATTCTGATTTTGAAAGAATGACCTATCGCGAACTTCCCACCAAGTAATCCTTCACGAATCATTCGGTACGGTAATAGGTGCAACAAGCAAGCAGGAAGCAAATCGAGTAAATCTTTCAGCCATTACTCAAAAATTTACAATATCGAAGCGACGCTGATCGCCGGTGCCACCTATACCCTGGTGGAAGCCAAAGCCCCCATCCAGGACGGGTACGTACCCGCCGCTTCCATCCAGTTCACGGTGGAAGATGACGGAAAAGTACAGCACGTATTTATGCAGGATGACTACACCAAGGTCCGTATCTCCAAGACCGACATTGCAACCGGTGCGGAAGTGCCTGGCGCCCATCTGCAGATTGTGGACGGCGAGGGCAACGTCCTGGCCGGATGGGTGACCGACGGCCAACCGCACTACATTGAACGGCTGCCCGTTGGCAATCTCGTGCTGATTGAAACGATGGCCCCCACCGAGAATGGTTACGTCCGTGCCGAAAACGTTTCCTTTACGGTCCAGCCTACCGGTGAGATCCAGCGCGTTGAGATGAAGGATGACTTCACCAAGGTCGAAATTTCCAAGAAGGACATTACCAACGGCGATGAACTGCGCGGCGCCCATCTGCGGATTGCCGACGAGGAAGGCAGCGTGGTGGCCGAATGGGTCAGCGACGGTCAGCCGCGCCGCATCGACCGCCTGCAGCCTGGCATCTACACCCTGACAGAAACGGCAGCTCCCGCTTCCTACCAGCTGGCGGAAAGCATACGCTTCCAGGTGGAAGAGAGCGGCCGCATCCAGAAAGTGACTATGTACGACGCCCCGGTGGGCACCTTCACCATTACCAAGATGGATGAAGCCACAAACACAGCACTGCCCGGCGCGCGCCTTTCTTTGCGCGACAGCGACGGCTATGTGATCGACAGCTGGTACACCAACACCGCTCCCCACGCGCTGCCGGTTCTGACAGAGGATAAGGCAGCAAGAGATCCCCGTACCCATCTGCTTTTGTTCTCCACCGATTCCGTCGAGCACGTCTACACGCTGGTCGAGGAGGCGGTTCCCACCGGCTATCTTACCGCCGACAGCATCACCTTTAAGCTGATGCAGATGGACGGCAAGCTCACCCTGTTCGTCAAGACGGACGGTGCCTGGCAGAAAGCCGATGAAGCAGTGCTGAAGATGTTCGACGCACGCAATCCCGATGTGCCTGTGCCGGATCTGCATAAGAATTTCCCGCAGACTGGTTCTTCCACACAGTAACCCCATAATAAGCGGCCCGGCGACAAACCCGCCGGGCCGTTCTGTTTTATACGCACGGTACACGCTTCATTTACGGTTCCAATACGTGCGTAATACGCATTCTGTTCGTCCTTCACAAGGGAAAGGAGTTTCTCATGATTTGCCCCTTACCTTCTTCCGGTATTCCCCCGGATGATCTTCTTGATCTGATCTACCACTATAAAGCACTGCTCATTCGCCAGCTCTATCTCTGGTATCGTGGCCAAGAAGCAATTGTTGACCATCTTCTTCATCGCTTCGTTCTGGCAGGGCGCATTTTTCGCAACAGTGAAAGGGTTGCTTGCAATGCCGACTGGCTGTCAAACGGAAATCCCGCATACGAGATGGCCTTTTGGGCCTTACTTGATTTTCGGGACAGCGTGGAATATCAACTGCCTGGCAACCACGGCATCACCATAGCAAAACTGAACGCTTATTGCTTTTTGATTCTATAATAAAAACCTTGTGATTTTAACAGAAATTTTCAAAAATTCTCTTTAATTGAAGAATAAAAATGCACTTACCCTTCCAGCGCTTAATACAATTATTGGAAGAGTCCTTGTTTTCTGTGTAGCTTCTGGGGTAGCCGTTTCCATCAACAGTCTGTTTTCACCTCATTTTCTCGACTCCTCCATCCGTCTGGTTCTTTCCTCGGCTCTTGTAGACATTGTGCTGATTTTTGCACCGTAGGCTGCAAAAGACGGCGTTAGACCTGTTACCCAGGAACACCTTCTGACAGTGCTTGCATAGGCGTAGGGGTTGGTCACTGTCCACCAGCATGAAGCTAAGCATCATCTGAATACCCAGCAGAAGGGAATGGAAATCCCAATAGATGGTAGGCTTATCCAACAGCTCAATGTGATAGCTGGGGGCGATCCCTCCGAACGCAGACATGGCCTTGCGGTACAATTCCCGTGTATCCTCGTCGATGGAATCATAGTCATTGTAGTACAAAATGGCGCTGGTCAGCGTAAAGGCCCAGTCTTTGAACTGCTGGGCAACCCAGTCGTAGGGTTCCGCATACTCTCGCTGGAAGCTCATGTTTTTTGCCATCGGCTCGTCCATGAAAGTCATGGTCAGGGCAACCATCATCCAGTCACCAGACACACTCCAAGTAGATTCTATGTTTTTCTTCACCAAATCCAGCTGGCCAAAGGGGTAAAACAGGGACAGGTATTTGTCCGTTGCCATGGATTCTTCCTTGATGAAGTGGTTTTTCGGCAGGTATACCGCCTCATAGTCCATAAAAGATGGGGTGGTAGGCAGGGCGGTCATCAATCCTAGCAGGCCGTACCGGGTAACAAACTCCATCACCGCCTTTTCCACCTCTGCCTCCGGTTTGCGCCCCATCAGCAGCATCCCCACATTCAGTGCTTCCAGCACAATGCCCGGGACCTCTTTCAGCGGATTGTAAACATCCGGCTTTGCATTTTTGCCGGGGGTAATATACCGCTTTCCGTCCCCGGCTGTTTTCAGCTCATAATGGTCGTACCGCACCCAATGGGAACGGGACTGCTCAAATAAATTTTTCATCATACATGCCCTCTCTGTTCCATCGTCCCTGCCATCAGGGGCGGTTTTTCTTTTTTCTGCGTTTGGTCTTGTTCTCCCGTCGTATCACGGTGTCCTTACCCTGCTTCTTGGCAATCACCGAGTATTCTTCCAGAAACCGGCGTTCCCGCAAGGTTAGGCCATTTTCCGGTTTTCTGCACAGATGCTCATACATCTGGCGCTGTAATTTCTTGTGGATGGTTTTCCGCAGTTTGCGGATATTGCGGTCAGACTGCCCTCGCACAGCGGCAAGCTGGGTAGAGCTGTACAGGCGCAAAGAGAGGAAATATAGAACCTCCTTATGTTCCTCGCTCAATTCCTCCACCATGCGAGAAATAAAGGCATCAGCTGTCAGATTATGCATCTCATAGGGGCAGTCAAACAGGATGTCCAGAAAGTTCCCGGCCATCAGCTGCCGGTATGTGGGGTTGTTCATCCAGCAAGGAATAAGCTTGGGTTCCGGAACTGCCTGATATTCCAGCGGCACATCCCCACGAAGGTTTTCGTGGTCCCGTTCCCGGCGCTCCCGGTTCCGGTCCAGCTTGTTCCATTCCTCCACCACGTCCCGGAAATCCTTCTCCGTGCGTGCTGCTTCCTCCAGCCGCCGTATGGCCTCGGCTCGCATTTCCCGTTTGAGCCGCTTATCACTGACCGGGGCAGCTTCTTCTTCCTCGTCCTCCAGTTCGGCATCATAGTCGATGGGATGTTCGTCCTGCTCCAGTTCGCTTTCCAGGTCGGCCAGACGTTCTTCTGCAAGCGCCTGTTCCAGCGTTTCCCCCGGCCCAGCGCCTGTCCCATCGTCCCATCCGGTGAAGCCGACCTCAGTATCCAGAAGTTCGTCATCAGACAAATACGCCATGACTCCACCTCTTTTCAAAAAAATCTTGCATTTTTTCAAAAATGGTTCCGTTTTGCACCCCAGATTTCTCCTTTTAGTAAGAGAGCAACATAAAACACGCTACTTAGGTTATGTTTGCTCGTTCATGCAGAAGAAAGGGGGCTTTCACCATATTCGATTTTGCTTTGCAAAAAACGCAACACGACTACGGATTACAAACAACGGAACTGTAATAAAAGCATACGCCGGATGCGCCAAAAGCGCAAGAGTGAGAGGTCCTGACAACATTTCAGTCCATTCTCTGCGTTGTATCCTGGATGTATCACAAACTGTATTTTCGAAACGCTTTGAGGTCGTAGATTTGCTGTTTCAAGCACCGTTTTTAGCGGTTTTACAAGGTTTGTGAGTCAGATGCGCTTGTTATTTTACCCGAAGACAAATTGTTCGTATAAGCTACACGACAGGCTTTTTGATAGGTCAAATTTATCCATTCGCCGCACAAGGAATCCCACATAAGGAACCCTGGAATACCGTCATGTTCGAAACAAGGAACCCTGCATAAGGAATCCCAGAATCCTATCCTACGCATAGCAAGGACCCCTACATAAGGAACCCATAGCCACCACATAGAAAGGAGGGGTACCGCCGCTTTCGGCTGGCGTCCGTTGTCCGTTTATCCGCCCAGACGTGCATTTCGTGCCGCAAAAAACCTTTGAGAGCAGGTGATCGATGAAGAATTTTGACATCCAAATCCTTTACAAACTGTTATTCGCCGACTATCCCGACATCGTGACGGTGCGCCAGCTGCAGGTCATGCTGGGCATCAGCCGCCATGCGGCCTACGACCTGCTAACAGACGGCAGCATCCGGGGGCTGAAGCTGGGCAACGCCTACAAGATCCCCAAGATCAACGTGATCCGCTATGTGGTGGAGAACGGCGTGCAACCCGCCGCCCGGGCCGCCGGCTCCTGACCCTTTGCGCCGCAGAGCGCCCCTCGCCGCTGTCCGCCCGGTGTTCGCCCTGTGCGGGGGCTGACAGGCGGTGCGGGCGTTTTCCCCCGCGCCGGGGCCAAGGCCGTTTTGCGGGCCTGTTTGGGGCCGCTGTGGCCGTATCGGCCTCATCCAATCAAACCAACTGAAAAGGAGAAATGCTTTTGACGAAATTCGAACCTATTGATGCACAAACCTTGCTGTCCACCCCACTGCCGCCGGTGCGGTGGCTCATTCCCGACCTGCTGCCTGCCGGGCTGGCGCTGCTGGCCGGCGCCAGCAAAAGCGGCAAAAGTTGGCTCTGCCTGTGGCTGAGCCTGCAGCTGTCCCAGGGCAGCGAATTCTGGGGACGTACCATCCCTGCCCAGACGGTGTTGTATCTGTGTTTGGAAGATACATATGCCCGCATCCAGAACCGCCTGTTCCGCCTAACCGAGGATGTCACTCCCGACCGGCTCTACTTTCAGACCGCCTGTGAGACCATCGGTCAGGGGCTGGAGCGGCAGATCGAAACCTTTCTGACCCAGCGCCCCGAAACGGGTCTGGTCATCATCGACACGCTACAAAAGGTCCGGGAGGCCGAGCCGACCACCGGCACCTACGCCAGTGATTATCAAGACATGAGCGTGCTGAAAAATCTGGCCGACCGACACAATATTGCCCTGCTGCTGGTTCATCATCTGCGCAAACAGGGCGCTTCCGACCCGTTCCAGCAGATTTCCGGCTCCAACGGACTGATGGGCGCTGCTGACACCATCTGGCTGCTGCAACGCCAGCGGATGAGCAACGCTGCCCGTCTGCTGGTGACCGGTCGGGACATGGACAGTCGCACCTTGCACCTGCAAAGCGAGGGATGCATCTGGGGGCTGGTCGAGGAAGAAAGTGCCGAACAGATGGCCCGCAAAGCCGTGCCCGCTTGTGTGTGGGCGGTGGCCGACTTTGTAAAGCATCAGAAATTCTGGCAGGGCACTGCCACCGAACTTCTGGCCGCTGCCGGCATCACCGATGTTCAGCCCAACCAGCTGACCCGCAAACTGGTGGAATTTTACCCCACCGATCTGGCGCCCCTGGGTATCCGTTGCGAGAGCCACCGCACCGCCAGCGCCCGGCAGCTTCGCCTCTGGTATGACGGTGATGACGCAAATGACGATACATACGATATACCCGACCCCGCCGTGGATATGTCGGAATCATCGTCACCATCGTCATCATCGTCACAGGAGGCGCTTCAGGGTAACAAGCATGGGCTTTGTGTTGCCACCGGGCAACCCTTCGCCGCCGCAGCCGCGGCCAGTACGGGGAGCACCCCGAACCCCCATGCGGAGGTGGCCCTGTGAGAACAAGAAGCGTGGGCCTCAATGTGCGGGTGAGCCCCGCCGAGAAACAACGAATCCAAACAGCGGCCGGCCGGTGTGGGCTGACCCTGTCAGAATATATGCGCCAGCGGGCGCTGGGGCATGAGCCACGGTTCCACCCGCCCCAGGCGTTTTTTAGCTACCTGACCTGGATGGACAACCTGACCGATCAGCTGGCCCGGTTGGATCCGCCTCTGGCGGAAGAGTACCGCCGCTGCCGGGAAGGGCTGCTGGACAGCCTCTTGCGGAAGGAGGATGCCTCTGGCGACCACTAAAATCTGGCCGGTGCGGGACAGCCTGCGCCGGGTGGTGGACTACGCCGCCAACCCGGACAAGACCGAGTACAGCGGTCTGGCCCAGGCGCTGCACTACGCGGAGAACGACGCCAAAACCACCCTGCGGGAAACGGCCCAGCTGGTGAGCGGCGTCCACTGCCGTCCGGGGACCGCCTGGGCGGAGATGTGGGCGGTGCAGGAGCAGTTCGGCAAGACCGAAGGAGTGGTGGCAATGCACGCCTACCAGAGTTTCAAGCCTGGAGAGGTGACTCCGGAGCAGTGCCACTCCATCGGGGTAGAGCTGGCCCGCCGGGTGTGGGGCGGGCGATTTCAGGTGCTGGTGGCCACCCATCTGAACACTGGCTGCCTGCACAACCACTTCGTCATCAATGCGGTGTCCTATGTGGACGGCAAGAAGTACGAGCAGCGCCGAGATCAATACCGGGAGATGCGCCGGGTGTCCGATCAGCTTTGCCGGGAGCACGCCCTGTCGGTTATCCGGCAGCCCGGCGGCAAAAAGCCCCGGCCTCTCTACGAGGGCACGGGCCAGACCCGGTATGAGGCGATGCGTCAGGCCATCCGCAAGGCCCTGACCCAGACCAGCACCGAGCGGGACTTCGCCCGGGTGCTGCGGCAGCAGGGGTATCTCTGGCGGCGGGAGGAGGGGCGCAAATACGCCACCCTCCGTTCGCTGGACGGCGGCCGGGCGGTGCGGGTGTACCGACTGGGAGCGGAATACGACTGGCCCGCCCTGGAGCGGGCGCTGGCCAAAAACTTTGCCCGGTACGGCCTCCACTTCTATGATCTGAACTTCAACCCCAAGTATAGCCTGCGGCCCCGGCCCGCATATCATCCGCCCGCACGGCGATATCGGTGCCGAGGGCTGTTCACCCATCAAAAGAGCAGCCTGTTCCGGCTGTATCTCTACTACTGCTACCAGCTGGGCATCTACCCGAAACGGCCCGCGCCCCGGGTGAACTGGCCGGAGATCAATGCTCTGTGGCGGGACGTCGACAAGACGCTGGAGGAACTGCACCTGACCAGTCGGCGGGGCTTTTCCACGGTGGCGGAGGTAAAAGCCCACCAGGAAACATTGGCGGGACAAATCACCGCCCTTTGCCAAGAACGGGCGGACTGCGCCCGGCAGCTGCGGTGGAAGGAGCCACCGCCCGGGGCAGCCCAGCGGCGGGCGGAACTGAACCGTCAAATCGCCGCCCTGCGCAAAGAGGATGCAGCCGCCAAACGTATCATCGAGAAGGTGGAAAAGACCGCCGCCTGCCGGGAGGAATACCGCCGCCAGCAGGAGCGGGACAAGTCACGCCAGAAACACCGGAACAAAGACCGAATCCGCTAAAGCCAAAACACTCGCGCCGGACGAATCGGCGCGGGTAATCTGGTGGATGTGTACCCATTCCAGGCGCGTGACCTTGTGCAGTTTTGTGAATAGCTTTCGAGACAACTTCCGGGTATTCTTGTGTCGGACCCGGAGAATACCATCAACCAAACAAAGGAGGAATGTCCATGGTATCTGGTCGACTCACCGAAAAGAACGGGTATTTTTACATTGTGCTCAGCTACAAAGGCCCCGACGGCAAGCGGGTGCAGAAATGGCAGGGTACCGGACTGCCGGTGAAAGGCAACAAGAAAAAGGCCGAGGATCTGCTGCGGCAGGCCCGCCATAGCTTTACCCCGCCTGCACCCGATCGTTCCACCGACCTAAGTCCGGACATGTTGTTCAGCGATTATATGCTTTACTGGCTGAAAATCATCCGAACTTCTGTGGAACCAACCACTTGGTCCAGCTACTGTTTCAACGTGAAGGACCATATCGTGCCGTACTTCGAACCCACCGGCATCACGCTGGGAGGATTGAAAGCCAGCCATATCCAGAGCTTCTACCTTCATGAGCTGGAGACCCTCAAAGCCACAAGCGTGATCAAGCAGCATGCTAACATGCACAAGGCTTTGAAGTATGCGGTAAAGCTGGACCTCATCCCCGGCAACCCGGTGGACAAAGTAGAGCGGCCAAAGTTGCAGAAGTATATGGCATCTTACTATACCGCCCAGGAGATGGAGGAGTTATTTCAGGCGGCCCGAGGCAGTCGTCTGGAACTAATCATCCTATTTGCGGCATTTTATGGACTGCGCCGCAGCGAAGTGCTGGGCCTGCGGTGGGACGCCATCGACTTTGAGGCTGGAACGCTGACCATCCGGCACATTGTTACCAGTGCGAATATTGAAGGCAAGCACATTCTCATCCAGGCTGACCGGGCCAAGACCAGTTCCAGCCTGCGTACTTTGCCACTGGTGGAGGGGTTCGCCCAGCGGCTGAAGGAGTTGAAGGAACAGCAGGAATACAACGAGCGGCTCTGCGGAAACTGCTATAACAAAAAATACAAAGGATATCTATTCGTAGATGAGATGGGCAATCTCATTCTTCCCAATGCAGTTTCCGAGAATTTTGGAAAGCTCCTGAAAGCACATGGTCTGCGGCATATCCGCTTCCACGATCTGCGCCACTCCTGTGCCAGCCTGCTGCTGAAACAGGGGGTACCCATGAAGCAGATTCAGGAATGGCTGGGGCACAGCGACATCTCCACCACGGCGAACATCTACGCCCATCTGGATTCCCAGTCGAAACAGCTGAGCGCCGCCACAATGGAAAAAGCCCTGGCCCTGCCCGCAGAACTTCCCGAAAGCCGGTGGTAAGGCAAGAAAAATGCTGTCGGCGTCAGGAGAATAAAAAGCGGCGCTATGCCGATAAACCTCGACATAGCGCCGTTTTCTGGCGGAGACGGTGGGATTCGAACCCACGTGCCCATCTCTGGACAAAACGATTTCGAGTCGTTCTCGTTACGACCACTTCGATACGTCTCCATATTTAATTTTCAAGCACCGCCTTGCAAGATATTTGGAAAAATGCAAGATTTCGATGCAAGATAACGCAGGAAAAATCGGATGCGCACCCAAGGAAAAGCCCACTGTTAAGCCATTCCTTGCGGACAAATTGACCAAAAGGTGAGAGTCTTTCGAGTGCTCCCTCTTACGACCACTTGAGTACATCTCCATATTTAATTTTTCCAGCACCGCCTTGCAACCCTTTCGGAAAAATGCAAGATTTCGATGCAAGATAAGCGGATAATAACCGGATGCATACCCCGGGAAAATCCCGCCGTCACGCCATTCGCGGCGGACGAATCGGCCAGCGGGCTGCAAACTTTCGAGTGCGACCTCTTCGACCTCTTGAGTAATGCTCCGTATACCGCTGCGGGTGGGCCGCAGCGTACAAGTTATTATACCAAACCGGTTCCTTTGCGTCAAGGGCCGCCCAGCGCTGGGGCGCCCTTTTTCGGGGGACGCGGCTCTTAAAACAGGTGCTGTTTCTGCATGGGACCGGGGGCGAAGGGGGTCTCCTCGTGGTGGCGGCGGATGAACACCTCCCGGGTCTTGCGGCCCACGCCCCGGCCGTGGGGTTTGGGGGCCGCCGCAAAGGTGCAGCTGATGTTGTAATACCCCCGCATATGGGCCACCAGGTACTGGGCCACGGCGGGCAGGCAGTCGGTGTCGTCGATGTTTTCGTAGTTGTAATCGTTGTACAGGAAGGCCGTCTTTTCCTCCCCGCAGATCAGGGTAATGCCCTCGGCATCCAGGCGCACCTCATCCACCACGCTCTGGCGCATGCCGGCCATGCCGCACTCGCTGGCCAGGCGGGCCGCCCGAGCCCGCTGGTCCATGGGCACCGACTGCGGGTCCAGGGCCTCGCTGCCCCGCTGGCCGATCTCCAGCAGAATATCCCGCATCATGCGGCTTTCCACCAGCGGCCGGATCTTCTCCTTGGCCCGCGCTTCCCCTGTTTTTGCTTGGATCTTGCGGATGATCCCCATTGCAGACATTCCTCCTGATTGCACATTCCCAAAACGGCCAAACCGGCGGGGGTGGGCCCTGGCGGCCTCTGCCCCCAGGATAAGTATACCACAACAAAAGAGGGCATGCCAGAAGAAAATTGCGGCATACCCTCGCAGGAACTGTTCAGTTTTTGCGCAGACTCAGGCGGTCTCCAGCACCTTGCGCAGGATGGCCAGGGCGGCCTTCACGTCCTGTTCGGTGAGGATCAGCGGCGGCAGCAGCCGGATGCGGTCCTTGGCGGTGAGCACCAGCAGGCCCTGCTTCTCGCAGGCGGCGCGGATCTCGGCGGCTTTGAGCCCGTCGGACAGCTGGATGCCGATCATCAGGCCCAGACCGCTGACGCCCTGCACATGGGGCAGGGTGCGCAGGCCGGTCCACAGGGCGGCGGCGCAGTCGTTGACGTTCTGCATGAACTCCTCGTCCATGGTGTCCAGCACGGCGCAGGCGCCGGCGCAGACCACCGGATTGCCCCCGAAGGTGGACCCGTGGCTGCCGGGGCCCATGTGGGAAGCCACCTTCTCGGTGGTGACCACGGCGCCGATGGGCAGGCCGCCGCCCAGGCCCTTGGCCAGGGTGACGATGTCCGGGCGCAGGTGGTAGTTCTCGCAGGCCAGGAACTTGCCGGTGCGGCCCACACCGGTCTGCACCTCATCCACAATGAGCAGGATGTCCCTGGCGGCGCACAGGTCGGCCACCGCATGGACGTAGTCCGGGTCCAGGGCCACCACGCCGCCCTCGCCCTGCACCAGCTCCATCATGACGGCGCAGGTGTGTTCATCGGCGGCGGCTTCCAGGGCGGCAAAGTCCCCGGCGGGGACGTAGGCGAACTCCCCGGGGAAGGGCCCGAAATCATGGTGGAAGACATCCTGGCCGGTGGCGGTGAGGGTGGCCAGGGTGCGGCCGTGGAAGGAGTTCACCAGGGTGATGACCTTGCTGCGGCCCTCGCCGTAGGTATCCACGCTGTACTTGCGGGCGCACTTGATGGCGCCCTCGTTGGCCTCGGCGCCGGAGTTGCCGAAGAACACCCGGTCCAGGCCGGTGCGGTGGCAGATGCGCCGGGCCAGACGGCCGCAGGGGGCGGTGTAGTACAGGTTGGAGGTGTGCTGCACCTTGGTGGCCTGTTCGGTGACGGCCTGGAGCCAGGCGGGATGGGCGTAGCCCAGGGCGTTGACCCCGATGCCGGAGGTGAAGTCCAGGTAATGTTTGCCGTCGGCGTCGATAGCAGTCATGCCCTCCCCCCGCTCAATGACGAGGGGGCTGCGGCCGTAGGTGTGCATGATGTATTTGTTGTCCCGGTCGATGACCTTCTGGGTATTCATGAACGAAACCTCCTTGGGAGCTCAGCGGTTGTGGCCGCGATAGAACAAAGTACCGGACCCGCGGTCGGAGAACATTTCCAGCAGGATGGAGTGGGGCACCCGGCCGTCGATGATGACCGCCTCGTTGACACCCCGGCGGATGGCGTCAGCCATGCCGTCGATCTTGGGCAGCATGCCCCCGGCGATGACCCCCTCGGCCTTGTACCCCTCGATCTCGGAGAGTTCCACCTCCGGGATGAGGGTGGAGTCGTCGTTTTTATCCCGCAGCAGGCCGGTGATGTCGGTCATGGAGACCAGCTTTTCGGCGCCCAGGGCCACGGCAATGGCCGCGGCGGCGGTGTCGGCGTTGACGTTGTAGAGCACTCCGTTTTCCGGGTCCATGCCCACGGTGGCCACCACCGGGATGAACTGGTCGTCCAGCAGGTGGTTGATCAGGGTGGTGCTGATGCCGGTGATCTCACCCACAAAGCCCAGGTCGGCCTTGGTGTAGCGGCGGCAGCTGATGGTGTTGCCGTCCATGCCGCACAGCCCCACGCCCCGGCCCTTGAGCAGGGCCACCAGGTCCTTGTTCACCTGCCCGGCCAGCACCTGCTGGACCACGGTCATGGTCTCGGCGTCGGTGTAGCGCAGGCCGTTCACAAACTTGGATTCAATGCCCAGCTTGGTAAGCATGGCGTTGATGGCGGGGCCGCCCCCGTGGACCAGCACCACCCGCACCCCCAGCAGGGTCAGGGTGACCAGGTCATTCATCACCGCCAGCTTCAGCTGGCCGTTGACCATGGCGTTGCCGCCGTACTTGATGACCAGGGTCTTGCCGTGGTATTTCTGGATGTAGGGCGTGGCTTCGGAAAAGAGCCGCGCCATCTCTTCGTTTTTCATGTTCCTTCCTCTTTCCTGCCCGCTCAGGTGCGGTAATCCCCGTTGATCTTGACGTAATCGTAGGTCAGGTCGCAGCCCCAGGCCTTGGCCGTGGCGTCGCCGCAGCCCAGGTCCACCAGGATCTGGATCTCGCTTTCCTGGAGGATCTTGGCCGCTTCCTCCTCGCTGAAGATGTGGTGGGCGGCGTTTTCGCACACCAGCACCTCCCCGGCGGCGCTCTTCAGCCGCACGCTGGTCTTGTCAATGGAGAAGTCCCCGGGAGTGTAGCCGATGGCACACAGCACCCGGCCCCAGTTGGCGTCCTCACCGAACATGGCGGCCTTGAACAGGGTGGAGTGGATGACGCTCTTGGACACATCCCGGGCGATCTGCAAAGTGGGGGCGCCGGTAACGACGCACTCCAGCAGCTTGGTGGCCCCTTCCCCGTCCCCGGCCAGTTCCCGGCAGAGCTGTTCCGCCACCTGGGTCAGGGCGGCCACGAAGGTGTGGTAGTCCTCACTGTCGGCGGCCACGGGGTCATTGCCCGCCAGGCCGGAGGCCAGCAGCATCACCGTATCGTTGGTGGAGGTATCCCCGTCCACCGAGATCTGGTTGAAGGTGGCGGGCACCACGGCGGACAACGCCTTCTGGAGCACGGCGGGCTCCATGGCGGCGTCGGTGGTGATGAAGAGCAGCATGGTAGCCATGTTGGGATGGATCATGCCGGAGCCCTTGGCGATGGCACCCATGCGGCAGGTCTTGCCCCCCAGGGTGAATTCCACGGCCACCTGTTTGGGGTGGGTGTCGGTGGTCATGATGGCAAAGGCGGCGTTGAGGCTGCCTTCCGGGCTGTGGGCCAGCTGGGCAGCGCAGGCCGGAATGCCGGAGGCAAAGGGCGCGATGGTCATGGCCTGGCCGATGACGCCGGTGGAGGCGGGCAGCACGTCGGCTTCGTCCACGCCCAGGGCCTGGGCGGCCAGGCGGCAGGTTTCCCGGGCCAGTTCCACCCCGCCGGGGGCGCAGGTGTTGGCGTTGCCGGAATTGACCAGGATGGCCTGGGCGTAACCGTCGGCCAGGTGTTCCCGGTCCACCGTGATGGGGGCCCCGTAGACCTTGTTGGTGGTGTAGCAGGCGGCGCCCGCACAGCGCACGTCGGCTTTGATCAGGGCCAGGTCCGGCTTGGCGTGGTTATGCCGGATGCCGCAGTGGATGCCTGCGGCGGAAAATCCCTGGGGCGCGCAGATGCCGCCCTCGATCGTGGTAAAGTTCATGTTTTTCCCCCTCATTCAGGATGCGGACACTGCCGCAGATTACAGATTCAGGCCGGTGGTTTCGTCCAGGCCCAGCATCAGGTTCATGCACTGCACCGCCGCGCCGGAGGACCCCTTGCCCAGGTTGTCGAAGCGGCTGATCAGCTGGATCTGGCCGCCGTCCGGGGAGGCAGTGACGAAGATCTCCATGCTGTCCTTGCCTGCCAGGGCGTTGGACGGCAGGAACCCCGGCAGGGCGTCGGGGTCAAACGGGTGTACGGTGATGACCGGGCTGCCCGCGTAATAGTCGGCCAGCACGGCGGCCAGGTCCTTCGCGTCGCCGTTCAGCTGGCTGCGCTGGAGCTGCACCACCGTTTCCATACCGGCGTAGTAGTCGGCCACCACCGGGCAAAAGACCGGAGCGGTGTGCAGGCCGCAGACGGCCATCATCTCGGGCAGGTGCTTGTGGTGCAGGGTCAGGCCGTAGGGGCGGGGGGCACAGAGCCCTTCGTCGGTGCGCTCTGCCTCATACTGGGCGATCATGGACTTGCCGCCCCCGGAATACCCGGTGAGGCTGAAGCAGCACAGGGCCGCCTCCGGCGCCAGCAGGCCCCGGCGCACCAGGGGCGCCACCGGGGCGATGAACCCGGAGGCATGGCAGCCGGGCACCGCCACCCGGGTGGCGGTTTTCAGCGCCTTGCGGGTGTTGTCCAGTTCCGGCATGCCGTACAGCCAGCCGGAGGCGGTGCGGTGAGCGGTGGAGGTGTCCAGGATGCGGACCTCCTCTTTCACCAGCGGGATGATCTCCCGGGCCGCCGCGTCGGGCAGGCAGAGGAAGGTCAGGTCGCTCCGGTTGATGACCGCCGCCCGGGCATTGGGGTCCTTGCGGTCGGCTTCGGGGATGGTCAGCAGTTCAAATTCCGGGCGGGCGGCCAGGCGGTCCGCAATGCGCAGGCCGGTGGTGCCGGAGGACCCGTCCACAAAAATACGATACTTTTTCACAACAAAACACCCGTTTCGGTTTTTATTGGGCCAGGGCGGCGCGCACGTCGGCGACCTGGGAAAGGACGCTGGCCCTGGTGGGGCCGCCGTAGCTGGTGCGGCCTTCGCAGCAGTTGGTCAGGTCGATGGCCTCATACACATCCTGGTCAAACAGGGGGCTGTACCGCTGGAATTCCTCCAGGGACATCTCTTCCAGGGTTTTGCCTTCCCGGATGCAGGCGGCCACCATGGTGCCGGTGCACTTGTAGGCATCCCGGAAGGGCATTCCCTTCTTGGTCAGGTAGTCGGCGCAGTCGGTGGCGTTGATGAAGCCGTGGGCTGCCGCCTTGCGCATGTTTTCCGGTTTGGGGGTCATGGTGGCCAGCATGGGGGTCAGGGTGCGCAGGCAGAGGTCCAGGGTGTCCACCGCGTCAAAGATGGCCTCCTTGTCCTCCTGCATATCCTTGTCGTAGGCCAGGGGGATGCCCTTCATCATGACCAGCAGGGTGTTCAGGTCGCCGTACACCCGGCCGGTCTTGCCCCGGATAAGCTCGGTGACGTCGGGGTTTTTCTTCTGGGGCATGATGGAGGAGCCGGTGGTGAAGGCGTCGTCCAGCTCCACGAACCGGAACTCCCAGCTGCACCAGAGGATGACCTCCTCCGACAAACGGGAGAGGTGCATCATGCAGGTGGCCATGGCGGCGCAGAGCTCGATGCAGAAATCCCGGTCGGACACGCCGTCGATGGAATTGTGGCAGGGGGCCGCAAAGCCCAGCTCCCTGGCGGTGTAGAACCGGTCCAGAGGATAGGTGGTGCCGGCCAGGGCGCCGGAGCCCAGGGGGCACTCGGCGTCCATCCGGCGCACGGCGTCCTGCATCCGGCCCAGGTCCCGCAGCAGCATCCAGGCGTAGGCCATGAGCTGGTGGCCGAAGCTCACCGGCTGGGCCCGCTGCAGATGGGTGTAGCCGGGCATGACGTAGCCCGCGCTCTCCTCGGCCTTGGTGCAGATGGCGTCGATGAGGTCTTTGATTTCCTTTTGCAGGGTGGCGGCGGCGTCCCGCAGATAGAGGCGGATGTCCAGGGCCACCTGGTCGTTGCGGCTGCGGCCGGTGTGCAGCCGCTTGCCCGCATCCCCCACCCGGGCGGTGAGGGTCTGTTCCACAAAGGTGTGCACGTCCTCGGCGGTGGGGTCGATCTCCAGGGCGCCGCTGTGCAGGTCGTCCAGAATGGAGTGGAGTCCTTTGTGGATATCCTCCACATCCTGGGCCGAAATGATGCCCTGGGCGCCCAGCATGGCGGAGTGCACCAGGCTGCCGCGGATATCCTGTTCGATCATGCGGGCGTCAAAACGGATAGAAGAATTGAAATCGTTGACGCGGCTGTCCACCGCCTTGCTGGCGCGGCCCTGCCAAAGTTGGGGCATGGGGATAACCTCACTTTCTGTGTAATCAGAAGTTTTTAAGGAACGCCAAAGCCGCCAAGGAGGCAGATTCCTCCCCGGCGGCGGGTTGGCTGTTGGGTTTTGCTTTCAGAAATCAGTCGATGGCGGGCCACTTTTTGGCCAGCTTGGCGCGCTCGGCGATGGGCAGGCCGAACAGGTTGATGAAGCCGGTGGCGTCGGCCTGGTTGTAGTCCTCATCCTCGCCGAAGGAAGCGGTCTGCTCGTCGTAGAGGGTGAAGGGGCTGGTGACGCCGGCGTTGATCATGTTGCCCTTGTAGAGCTTGAGGGTCACATCGCCGGTGACCGTCTTTTCCAGCTGGTCCACAAAGGCGCTGATGGCTTCCCGCAGGGGGGTGAACCACTGGCCGTTGTAGACGAGGTCGGCCATCTTCTGGGCCACGATCTCCTTGAAGTGGGCGCTCTCCTTGTCCAGGGTGATGGTCTCCAGCACGTTGTGGGCCTTGTACAGGATGGCGCCGCCGGGGGTCTCGTACACGCCGCGGCTCTTCATGCCCACCAGCCGGTTCTCCACGATGTCCAGCAGGCCGATGCCGTTTTCGCCGCCCAGCTTGTTCAGGGTCTCCACGATCTCCACGGCGCCCATTTCCTTGCCGTCGATGGCGGTGGGCACGCCCTTCTCAAAGTGGATGGTCACATAGGTGGGCTTGTCGGGAGCCTGTTCGGGGCTGACGCCCAGCTCCAGGAAGCCTTCCTTGTTGTACTGGGGCTCGTTCTTGGGATCTTCCAGGTCCAGGCCCTCATGGCTCAGGTGCCACAGGTTCTTGTCCTTGGAGTAGTTGGTCTCCCGGCTGATCTTCAGGGGGATGTTGTGGGCTTCGGCGTAGTCGATCTCCTCGTCACGGCTCTTGATGTCCCATTCCCGCCAGGGGGCGATGATGGTCATATCCGGGGCGAAGGCCTTGAGGGTGAGCTCAAACCGGACCTGGTCGTTGCCCTTGCCGGTGCAGCCGTGGCAGATGGCGTCGGCGCCTTCCTTGATGGCGATGTCCGCCAGGGCCTTGGCGATGCAGGGACGGGCGTGGGAGGTGCCCAGCAGGTAGTCCTCATACTTGGCGCCGGCCTTCAGGCAGGGCCAGATGTAGTTTTCCACGTAATCCTTCTTCAGGTCCAGCACGTACAGCTTGGAAGCGCCGGTCTTCTTGGCCTTCTCTTCCAGGCCGTCCAGCTCGGTGCCCTGGCCCACGTCGCCGGAAACGGCGATGACTTCGCAGTTGTTGTAGTTTTCCTTCAGCCAGGGGATGATGATGGAGGTATCCAGGCCGCCGGAATAGGCCAGAACGACCTTCTTGATGTCCTGCTTGTTCTTTTTCATGGTGAGCACCCTTTCTCTCTTCTCACAGCGTGTAGCTGAATATTTATTCATCTGATGCTTCTTATTATACACGCCATTTTCCCAAAATCAAGGCATAAACTCCCACAAACTCACCCCACTTACGGGGAGAATTTTGTATAAATTTCCATATATTTGCAGTCGGTTTGCATTTGCAGGGCATTTTTCTGTATTTTTATGCAAGCCGTGGAGCTCACAGGGCGTACAGGTCGGTGTATTTGCGGCGCAGGTAGCGGGTATAGTGGGTGGGGTCAAATTCTCCGCCGCACAGGCTTTTCACCAGGTCGGCGGGTTCCCGGCTGTTGCCGTACTGCCACAGCCGGGTGTGCAGGGCGTCCTTCAACGGGCTCAGGTCGCCCTTTTCAATGTGGGCTTCCAGCACCCCGTCTCCCAGCTGGGCGGTGATGTCGTCCCAGGCCTGGGCGGCGTAGGCGCTGCCCAGGGCGTAGCTGGGGAAGTAGCCCATATCGCCCCCGGCCCAGTGGATGTCCTGCAGCACCCCGTGGGCGTTGTCCGGCACCCGGATGCCCAGGTATTCCTGATACTTGGCGTTCCAGGCTTCGGGCAGGTCCTTGACGGCCAGGGTGCCCTGGAGCAGGGCCTTTTCCAGCTCGTACCGCACCATGATGTGCAAGGCGTAGGTCAGCTCGTCCGCCTCGGTGCGGATCAGGCTGGCTTCGGCCCGGTTGGCGGCGCGGTAGAGTTCCTCCTCAGTGAAGTCGGCGGTCTGGGTGGGAAAAAGCGCCCGCAGCACCGGCCACAGCCAGTGGATGAAGGCCCGGGACCGACCCACCATGTTCTCAAACAGACGGCTCTGGCTTTCGTGCAGGCCCATGGTGGCCCCGCCGCCCAGGACGGTGAAATCGCAGGCCGGGTCCACCCCCAGCTCATACAGGGCGTGGCCGCCCTCGTGGGCCACGCTGTACAGGCTGCTGAGCACATCCCGTTTCATATAATGGGTGGTGATACGCACATCCCCGTGCCAGAAGCCCTCGGTGAAGGGGTGCTCACTCTCGTCCAGCACGCAGTGGTCGGGGTCCAGCCCCCACAGGGCCATGATCCGCCGGGCCAGCTCCTGCTGGCCTTCCAGGGGCCAGTCCCGGTCCAGGAAGTCGGTGCGCACCGGCTTGCCACGCTGCTGAATTTCTTTCAGCAGGGGCAGGATCTCCCCCCGCAGGGCGGCGAAGAATGCATCGCACCGGGCGATGGTCAGCCCACGCTCGTACCGGTCCAGCCAGGCTTCGTAGGGGTCCTTGTGGGGGGCAAAGTACCCGGCCTGACGACGCAGGGCGGCCACGATCTTTTCCAGATAGGGGGCAAAGGCGTCGAAGTCATTGCTCCGCTTGGCCCGGCCCCAGGCGGGCACCGCCTGCTGCACCAGACCGGTGAAGGCGGCGTACTCGTCGGCGGGGATGCGGGCGATGGCGTCGTACTGGCGGCGCAGTTCCCGCACCTCGGCGGCGGTGAACCCGTCCAGGTCGGCGGCCTCGGCCTCTTTGAGCAGGGCTTCGGTGTCCGGGTTGACCAGGGCGTCAAAGGAGATCCGGCTGAGCACCTCGGCAGCCCTGGCCCGGCCGTCCTCGCTGCGGGCGGGGGCGGCGGTGGCCTCGTCGTAGCCCATGAGGGCCTGGGCGTAGCGGCAGGCGTAGAGCTTGTCCTCCAGGGTGCGGAGTTTTTCGGGGATGGTGTTGGGCATGGGTGGGGTCCTCCTGCAAAAAAATTCTGGTTCCAGTATACCACGGTTTATCCCCCGGTGCCATTGTCTCCCGGGCGTTTTTGTGGTATGGTAAACACAAATCTATCCTTACTATATAGGGAAAGGGGCGTTTTGTATGTCCGGAGCCGAACAGCCGCTGGTGAGCATCATCGTGCCCATCTACAATGCCAAGGACCATATTGCCCGGTGTGTGGAGAGTATCCGCCGCCAGACCTACCGCAACCTGGAGATTCTGCTGCTCAACGACGGCAGCAGCGACGTGAGCGGCCCGGTGTGCGCCATGTACGCCAAGGTGGATGACCGCATCACCCTCATCGACAAGGCCAACAGCGGGGTGTCCGCCACCCGGAATCTGGGCATGCGGGCGGCCAAGGGCAAGTATCTGCAATTCGTGGACGCCGACGACACCCTCCAGCCCTACGCCACCGAGCTGCTGGTGCAGAAGGCGGAGGAGCATGCCGCCGATATGGTCATTGCCCACTACAACCGGGTGGAGCCCCCCAAGGAATGGCAGGCCCAGCGCACCCCGCCCCTGCCCGAAGAGGTGGACCCGGGCTTTGACCCCTTCACCAAGGTGCAGACCTTCGGCTTTCTCATGGAAGGGTACATGGGCAAGGCCCAGTTTGCCTACGGGCTGATGCAGGAACCGGCCAGCTTCTACTATGGGGTCATGTGGAACAAGCTCTACCGGGCGGACGTGGTGCGCCAGCACCCGGACGTGGTGTGCAGCGAGGACCTGGATTACAGCGAGGACTTTTACTTCAACCTCAGCTTCATCCGGTACGCGGAGCGGTTCTACGCCCTGTCCACCCCCATCTACAACTATGTGCAGAACCCGGACAGTCTGGTGCACAACCTGAACCCGGTGAAGGTACTGGCCACCCGGTGGGAGCTGCTCACCTATTATAAGGACCTGTACCGGGACCTGGGGCTGTACGAGGCCAACAAACGCCGGCTGAACCGGTATTTCTTCGGCATTGCCGAAAGCTGAACACAAAGTATAAAAACCGTCTGCGCCGGCGGACATGCGCCGACCGGCGCAGACACCTACAGGGAAATTGGGAGTCAAATTGTGTGCGAGACGCACTGCGTCGAGTGCGCGATTTGACCCCCAATTTTGTCGAGGGGGTGTACAAGAGGGGGAATAGGCCCGTCAGGCAATTGCCGTGCGGGACTGTTCCCCCTTTTGCAGCGTGTCGGGTTTTCCGACACGCTGGAGCGCCGTCCTCCCAGCGGGAGGGCGGCGTTTTGTCCATATGGTTTCCCGGTAAAGAGCGGGTAAAATCCCGGCAGAACCGGGCAAGGCAATTGCGTTTCCTGCCGGGATATGCTACAATAACAGTTAGTCTGGCATTGTGCACCTGTGTGCCGGCGCCGGCAAAAATTCAATACAGAAAGTAGAGTTGATCTTTCCCCCCATGGACGAGGACAGTATTATCACCATCATTCTGATCGTAGCACTGGTGGCGATGTCGGCCTTTTTCTCCGCTTCGGAGACCGCCTTTTCTTCCCTGAACCTGATCCGCCTGCGCTCCCGCGCCGAGGCGGGCGACAAGCCCGCCGGCAAGGCCCTGAACCTGGCGGAAAAGTTCGACCGTCTGCTCAGCACCATCCTCATCGGCAACAACATCGTGAACATTGCAGCAGCTTCGCTGGGCACGGTGCTGTTCACCAACCTGCTGGGCCCGGTATACGGCCCCACCGCCTCCACGGTCGCTTTGACCGTGATCGTGCTGATCTTTGGTGAGATCACCCCCAAGGGTCTGGCCAAGGAAATGCCCGAGACCCTTGCCGTTTCCTTTTCCCCGATCCTCAGCGCCCTGACCACCCTGTTCACCCCGCTGAACTTCCTTTTCGGCAAGTGGAAGGATTTTCTGGCCCGCCGGTTCCATTCCGACGAGCACGACACCGTGACCGAAGGCGAGCTGGTCACCATGGTGAGCGAAGCCGAGAAAGACGGCGAGATCACCGACCGGGAAAGCGAACTGATCCGCAGCGCCATCAGCTTTGACGACGTGGAAGTGGAGGATGTGCTGATCCCCCGGGTGGACGTGGTGGCCGTGGCCGACGACGCCGACCTGGAAGAGGTGGCCGACCAGTTTGCGGAGAGCGGATACTCCCGCCTGCCGGTGTACCATGAGACCATCGACAACATCATCGGCGTGGTGCATGAGAAGGATTACTTCGTGGCCGCCCGCCGGGGTGACGCCGAGCTGGAAAAGCTCATTGCCCCGGCGCTGTACACCACCTCCGGCAGCCGCATCTCCGAGCTGATGCGCACCATGCGGGAGAGCAAGCATCACATGGCCATCGTGGTGGATGAGTACGGCGGCACCGCCGGCATCGTCACCCTGGAGGACATCCTGGAAGAGCTGGTGGGCGAGATCTGGGACGAACACGACGACGTGGTGGAGGAAGTCCGCGCCCAGAGCAACGGCAGCTGGCTGATTTCCGGCGACGCCGGTGTGGATGATGTGGCCGAGGAGCTGCACATCCGGGACAAGAGCAAGGCGGTATCCATCAGCGGCCTGGTGCAGGAAAAGCTGGGCGGTCTGCCCAAGGTGGGCGACCATTTCCGGTGGGGCAAGTACGAGGGCATCGTCACCCGCACCACCCACCGCCGGGTGCAGGAAGTGCGCCTGACCCTGCTGGAGCCGGAACAGCCTGCGTCCCAGGAATGAACCTCTTTCCATAACACATTGTGATATCCCAGCCGGGCGGCCCGAAAAGGCCGCCCGGCTTTTGGTTTGTGCGGGGCAGGAAATTCGCACCCACGCCAAAAAAGCCGGGCACACGCCTTGCATCCGCCGGGGCAGATTGCTATAATAAAGGACGCGCGCCGGGGCCTCCCCGGCGTGATTCTGTACGAAAATGGAGCGGATGTTTTGGTGGAACTGACGATATATGGACGCATTCTTTGCTGGCTGCAGCGGGCCGGGCGGTTTCTGAAAGGGGAAGTGGTCCTCACCGTGGCGGTGGTGCTGGCCCTGCTTTCGGCCATTGCGGTGCCGCCGGACGCGGCCTGGGCCGGGTACATCGACTGGGACACCCTGGCTTTGCTCTTCAGCCTGATGGCGGTGACCAAGGGGCTGCAGCGGCTGGGTCTCTTCGACGCCCTGGGCGCCTCCCTGCTGCGGCGGATGGCCACCACCCGCCGGATGGTGCTGGTGCTGGTATTCCTGCCCTTTGTTTTCAGCATGCTCATCACCAACGATGTGTCCCTCATCACCTTTGTGCCCTTTGCTTTGACCGTGCTGCACATGGCCGGGCAGGACCGGCTGGTCATCCCCACGGTGGTGTTGCAGACGGCGGCAGCCAACCTGGGCAGCATGCTCACCCCCATGGGCAACCCCCAGAACCTGTATCTCTACAACCGTTCGGGGATGAACTTCGGGGAATTCTGCGCCCTGATGCTGCCCTATGTGGTGGTATCCGGGGTGTGCATCGCGGTGCTGGCCGCCCTGCCCCGCAGCGTGCCGGTCCACGCCGACCTGCCCGAAACCCGGCTGGGGAACAAGCGCAAGCTGGCCCTTTGCGCCGTGGGGGCGGTGCTCTGCCTGGGGTGCATCGCCAAGGTGCTGCCGCCCCTGGGGGTGGCAGCCGTCACGGCGGTGGTGCTGATCATCGGCGACCGTCCCCTGCTGGCCAAGATCGACTATTCCCTGCTGGGCACCTTCATTGCCTTCTTTGTGTTCATCGGCAACATGGGCCGCATGGAGAGCTTCCAGAATTTCCTGTCCGGCATCCTGGCCGGGCACGAGGTGGCGGTGGCGGTGCTGGCCAGCCAGGTCATCAGCAATGTGCCCGCGGCGCTGCTCCTTTCGGGGTACAGCACCGCCTGGCCCCGGCTCATTGTGGGCTGCAACCTGGGCGGGCTGGGCACCCTCATCGCCTCCATGGCCAGCCTGATCTCCTACAAGCTGGTGGCCAAGCAGTACCCGGACCTGCGCCCGAAATACTTCCTGTGGTTCACCCTGTGCAACGTGGGCCTGCTGGCGCTGCTGCTGGCCGAAAGCCTGTTTGTCTGACCCTTCCGCCTTTTCCTCCCCCGGCCCTGCGGCCGGGGGATTTGCTTTTGTGCGGCGGGGCGGCGCAAATTGACAAACGCCGTCCCAGCGCCTACAATTGAACTGACACAGTTCCGCGCGCCGCGCGGCCGGAAAGGGGCCTTACCATGTATGATGTAACCGTGATCGGACCGGCGATCATTGACGTTCTGGCGCGCCCGGTGGACCGCCGGGTGTTTGAGATCGGCTCCCAGCCCGCCGAATCCATCCGTATGAGTTTCGGGGGCAACGCCCTGAACGAGGCGGTGGTCCTTTCCCGGCTGGGGGAGCGGGTACAGCTGCTCAGCAATCTGGGCACCGATGAAGCCGGGGACCGGGTCCGGGCCTTTCTGGAGCGGAACGGCGTGGACGGTGCCGGGCTGATCCGGCAGGACGGGGTGCCCACCGCCGTGAACCTGGTGCTGGTGGACCCGCAGGGGGAACGGCATTTCATCACCGACCCGGGCAGCACCCTGCGCCGCCTGGACCTGCCGGACCTGGAACCCCGGCTGGACGACCTGGCGCCCATCGTGAGCTTTTCCAGCCTGTTTGTCTCCCCCCTGCTGACCATTGCCAGGACCGGGGCGCTGTTCCGCCGCATCAAGGCCCGCGACCGGCTGCTGCTGGTGGACATGACCAAGGCCAAACACGGGGAGACCCTGGCGGACCTGGAGCCCCTGCTGCCCTGCATCGACGTGCTGGTGCCCAACCGGGAGGAAGCCCGGCTGCTCACCGGGGAATCCGACCCGCTGCGCAGCCTGCGCCGGCTGGTAAACGCCGGGGTGGGCACTGCGGTGGTCAAATGCGGGGCCGACGGCTGCCTGGTGGGGACCGGGGACCGCACCTGGCAGATTCCTGCCGTGCCCGGCACCGCCTGCGTGGACACCACCGGCGCCGGGGATGCCTTTGCGGCGGGGTTCCTGGCCGGACTGCGCCGGGGCTTTGCCCCGGACGACTGCGCCCGGCTGGGCTGTGCCGCCGCCTCCTGCGCGGTGGAAGCCCTGGGTGCCACCGACGGCGTGACCGGGCAGGACCGGGTGATGGAGCGCTTTGCCCGGCTGCAAACCATCTAAGAGAGTGGGGACCATACACCATCATGAAGGAAGAAACCAGACCCAAAATCAAAATTTTTCTCAGCCATCACAACAGTACGGTGGAACTGACCGACCATCTGGCCCGGTATCTGGCCCGCAACGGCATTGATACCTGGTACGCGCCCCGGGATATCCATTCCGGGGAGGAATGGGACGACGCCATCACCCGTGCCATCCGCAACAGCAGCGCCGTGGTCCTGCTGTTCTGCGCCCAGGCGGACTCTTCCACCCAGGTCAAGCGGGAACTGTCCCTGGCGGACAAATACAAAAAGCCGGTGTTCTGGCTGCGGGTGGAGCGGGTGGAGCCCAACAACCTGAGCTATTTCCTGACCTCCACCCAGTGGCTGGACTGGCTGGACGCCCGGGACGATACCCTGGAAAAGCTGGTGGCGGACCTGAACGCCATGCGCATTTCCGAGCCCGGGACGGACGCCGGCCCCGATCTGCCGCCCCGGGAATCGGCGCGGCGGCAGTGGGCCAAGGGGGTCCTGGCCTTTGACACCGACCGGGACGCGGCGGAATGTGCCGCCCGGGTGTATTTTTCGGTGGGGCAGCAGCGGCCGGACTCCTCGCTGATTCTGCCCACCGGGCGCAGCGCCACCGCTCTGTTCCGGGCCATGATGAAGATCTGCCAGGAGTATGAGGGCTGTCCTTTCGGGGAAGCCCGGATCCTTTCGGACACCGAGACCTTCGGGGTGTGGAGCGCCCACGAGACCAGCCGCACCCGGCACATCAACGACCTGCTCATCCAGCCGCTGACACGGCTGCACAAGGAGCCCCAACCGGAGCAGCTGCATCTGCTGTCCGGCGTGTACACCGACAGCGACCCGGTCAAGAGCGCCCAGCGCACCCTGCGGCTGTATCCGCCGGCGGTGCACGCGGTGTCCGTGTCCCCGGTGGGGGAGATCATCGCCTACGAGGTAGGCACCTACAACGACATCGACGCCATCATCGACGACCCGCCCCGGATCGTGGAGGTGAGCGAGCACAGCAAAAAGTACATCGACCCCGACCAGCCCTCCAAGTCCATCATCACCATCGGGCTGGGCACGGCCCTGTCGGCGGACATCCTGCTGATCCTCTTCTTCGACATACAGAAAGCCAACATCCTTTCCCGCATGTTCTCCGGTCCCATCACCGCAGGCATTCCCGCCACCCTGCTGCGCAACCATCCCAACGCCTACATCCTGACCACCAACAAGGTGGCGGCGGAAGCCCGGGTGGAGGATTTTGCCACCATGAACGCCGACCCGAAGGAGGCTGCCGCATGGATCACCGGGGAATGAAGCCGGACTGTTTTCTCTTTGACTTTGACGGCACCCTCTGCCGCCTGTTCAGCCGGTACGACCTGGGTCCGGTCCGCCGGGACCTGCAGCGGGCCATGCAGCCCCTGGGGGTGCCCTTTTTCCCGGAACAGGACGCTTTTGATGTGTTCGGGGCGATTTTGACCCATCTGCCCGCAGGGCCCTGCCGCACCCGGGCCCTGCAGCAGGCAGACGCCCTGCTCACCCGGGCCGAGACCGAGGCCGCGGGCACCGGGGACCCGGTGCCCGGGGTGCGGGAATGTCTGACCGTATTGCTGGCCCGGGGCTGCCGCCTGGGGGTGGTGACCAACAACTCCCCCGCTTCGGTGCAGCGGTTTCTGGACCGGCTGGACCTGCCCGCTCCCCTGCCGGTGGCGGGGCGCATCCCCGAACATCCCGAATGGATGAAACCCGATCCCCGCGCCCTGACCGGGATGCTGCACACCCTGGGCGCAGCGCCGGAGACCGCCCTGTTTTTGGGGGATACCGGCCGGGACCTGGCCTGCGCCCGGGCGGCAGGCTGCCCGTTCCTGGGCATGGTGCCCACCGAGCGCAAGCGCCGCCGGCTGGAAGCCCTGCTGCCTCCCGACGCCATGGTGCCGGATTATTTTGCCCTGCTGGACCGCCTGGGCCTGCCCCGGGTGCCCTGACCCCACAAAAAAAGGCTCCCCTTTTACAAGGGGAGCCTTTTTGTATCCGGCGGCCTTCCCGCGCAGGATGGGAAGGCCGCCGCTTTTACACCAGTTCGGGTTTCTGCTGCCGCAGATAATACACCGCGCCCACCAGGCCCGCGTCGTTGCGCAGCTCGGCGGCCCGCAGGGTAAGCCCTTCCCGGAAGGCCGGCATCACCGATGCCGCCACCCGGTCGGCCAGGGGGCGGATAAGCAGGTCGGTCTGGGCGGACACGCCGCCCCCCACCAGGATCCGCTGGGGGTTGAAGATGTGCACCAGTCCCGCCAGGCCCTGGGCGATCTCCTCGATCCAGGCATCCAGCAAAGCCAGCACTTCCCTGTCCCCCGCCTCAGCGGCGGCAAAGATGGCCCGGCCGCTGTCCCAGGCGGGATTTTCTTCCCGGGCGGTGCGCACCAGGGCGGTGGTGGAAGCGTACCGCTCCCAGCAGCCCACGGCCCCGCAGGTGCAGGGCACGCCGTCCCGCACATGGGTGCGGTAGTGGCCGATCTCCCCGCCCAGGCCCCGGGCGCCGTCCAGCAGGCGGCCTCCGGTCAGGATGCCGCCGCCCACGCCGGTGCCGATGGTGATGCCGATGACGTCGGTGCAGCCCTTGGCCGCCCCGGCCCAGACTTCGCCCAATACCATACAGTTGGCGTCGTTGGCCACCGTCACCGGCAGGCTCAGGGCCCGCTCCAGGGTGGCGCGAAGGGGGGCGCCGTCCCAGCCGGGCAGGCTGCCGCAGGTGCCGGCCACCACGCCCTCTTTGCTGTCGATCTGTCCGGTGGCCGAAACGCCCACCCCCGCCGGGGTGATGCTCTGCCCCGCCAGAAAGCGGGCGGCCGCCCCGGTGACCGTGTCCAGAATGGGGGTCTTGTAGCCGTCAAAGCTCACGCTCTCCTCGGCCCGGGCCAGCACCCGGCCGGTGCCGTCCACCAGGCCCAGCTTCACCGCCGTGCCTCCGATGTCGATGCCCAGATAGACTTTCTCCATCCGGTCCTCCTCTCAGCCCAGGTCGCGGATGGCCGCGGTGAACCGGGCGGTGATCTCCGCCGGGCGGGTGATGGCACCGCCCACCACCAGGGCGAAGGCCCCGGCTTCCAGCGCCTTGCGGGCCTGTTCCGGATAGTGGATGTGCCCTTCGGCAATGACCCTGGCCGGGCATTCTTTGGCCAGTTTGGCCACAAAGTCGAAGTCGATGTCGTTGATGCCGGTGGTCTCGGGGGTGTAGCCCCGCATGGTGGTGCCCACAAAGTCGGCGCCCGCTTCCGCGCAGGCCATGGCCTCCTCAAAGGTGGCAATGTCCGCCATCAGGGGCTGGTCGGGGTACTTGGCCTTGACGGCCTGGATGAACTGGGCCGCCGTGGACCCGTCGGGGCGCAGGGCGCTGGTGCCCTGCACGGCCAGGATGTCCACCCCGCAGCCCACCAGGGCATCCACCTCGTCCATGGTGACGGTGATGTACATGGGGGTGCCGGGGTAGTCCTTCTTGATGATGCCGATGACCGGCAGGTCCACCGCCGCCTTGATCTGGGTGATGTCCCGCACCGTGTTGGCCCGGATGCCCACCGCCCCGCTCATGGCGGCGGCTTTGGCCATCAGGGGCATGATGCCCCCCTCGGGGGTGTACAGGGGCTCGTTCTCCAGCGCCTGGCAGGAGACGATGAGCCCGTGTTCAATTTGTTTCAGCAGTTTTTCTTTCTCCATCATAGCGTCCTTTCAGCCCATCTCGATCTTCACCACTGCCTTGCGCAGGTGGGTGCACACCCCGCAGTGGCAGCTGGGCTTGTGGGGTTCCCCGGGCAGGAAGAGGGCAAACCGCCCTGCGCCCAGGGTGCCGGAAGCCTGTTCTTTGGCAGTGCCCAGGCCCGCGTCGCTGTCCGGGTCGTAGGGGGCGTTGGGCACCAGATAGGTGCCTTCGGCGGCCCAGTCCCACCGCTCGGCCCCGGTCAGGTCGATCTGCAGATCGGCGTAGCGGCGGTGATACTCAAAGGCGGCGCCCTCGGCGTCCCGCAGTTCGGCGTCCATCACGTTGACGAACACCGCCTCCCCGTCAATGACCGTCCGGCCCAGGGGCAGGGCGGTCACATCGTGGGTTTCCAGCCAGTCGATGGCGGTGTCCAGGTTTTTGTGCAGCCCGCGGTACCGGGCCAGATGGGCAAGAGTATCGGTGATCATGGCGCAGCTCCTTTCCGGAAAGGGTCCGCCGGGGCCTTACAGGGCCTGGACGGCGGCCTCGATCATCTTCTGGGCTTCGGCCACCACGGCCTCATCCCCGGGCATCAGGTTGGGCAGGGGGGCACGCACGCCGCCCAGTTCCAGCCCGTACTGACGGCGCAGGATCTCCTTCTGCACGGCGTACAGGTTGCCCTTGGCTTCGCACATCTTGTAGATGATGCGGTCGGCCTGGTACTGGATGGTGCGGGCGGCAGGGATATCCCCGGCCTTGACCAGCTCGTACATTTTCAGGAACAGTTCGGGCATGACGGCGTAGGTGCCGCCGATGCCGCCGTCGGCGCCCATGGCCAGTCCCGAGACAAACTGCTCGTCGGGGCCGTTGAAGACGGCAAACCCGTCGGCGCCCCGGGCGGCGATGCCCGCATCCTTGAACATCTGGATGTCCTGGGTGGGCATGGAGGAGTTCTTCACCGCGATGACGTTGGGGTTCCTGAGCATCTCTTCCAGCAGGGGCATGGTCAGGGCGGTGCCCGCCAGCTGGGGGATGTTGTAGATGACGAATTCGGTGTTGGGGGCCGCGGCGCTCATGGTGTTCCAGTAGGAGGCGATGGCGTAGGGCGGCAGGTGGAAGTAGATGGGCGGGATGGCGGCAATGGCGTCCACGCCGCATTTTTCCGCATGGGCGGCCAGCTCGGCGGAGTCGGCGGTGTTGTTGCAGGCCACATGGGCGATGACGGTGATCTTGCCCGCCGCCTCCTCCATGACCGCTTCCAGCACGGCTTTGCGCTCATCCACATGCTGGTAGATGCACTCGCCGGAAGAGCCGCCCACATACACGCCCTTCACGCCCTTGGCCATGAGGTGGCGGGTCAGGGCCCGCACCCCGTCGGTGGAGATGGAGCCGTCCGGTGCGTAGCAGGCATAGAAAGCCGGAATAACGCCGCGGTATTTGGTAATGTCTTTCATGATTGCAAACACTCCTTATACAGTATCAGCCCTTGACGGCACCCATGGCAATGCCCTGGGTGAAGTACTTCTGGAAGGCCAGGAACACGGCGATGATGGGGATGGCAGCCAGCGCGGCGCCCGCCATGATGAGGCCGAAGTCGTTGGACATTTCCGCCTGGATCTTGGCGATGCCCAGGGAGATGGTCAGGTTTTCGCTGGAGTTCAGCATGATGAGCTGGAGGAAGTAGTCGTTCCAGCTGTTGATGAAGGTGAAGATGGCCAAGGCGCCGATGCCCGGGGTGACCATGGGCAGCACCACGTCGGTGAAGGTGCGCACCTCGCCGGCGCCGTCGATGCGGGCGGCCTCGATCATCTCACCGGGGATGGTCTCGCTGAACTGCTTCATGAGGAAGATGCCGAAGGGCCAGCCCACGGTGGGGAAGATGACGGCCCACAGGCTGTCGTGCAGGTGGAGGAAGCTCATCTCCTTGAGCAGGGGGATCAGGATGACCTGCTTGGGCAGGGCCATGGCGCAGATCATGATGCTGAAGATGAGTTTGCGGCCGGGAAAGCGCTTTTTGGCCAGCACATAGCCCGCCATGGCGGCGGTGATGCAGGTCAGGGCCATGGCCACCACCGCCATGAAGACGGTGTTGCCCAGCCAGCGCAGGGCGGGGTTTTCCAGCAGGCGGATGTAGTTGTCCAGGGTGGGTTCGGTGGGGAACCAGACCGGCGGGCTGGCGTTGACGGCGATGCGGTCCTTGAAGGAGCCGGTGACGATCCAGTACAGCGGGAAGATGAAGAAGATGGCCAGCAGTACCAGAACAATGTTGGTCAGGACCTTGCCGGGGGTCAGGGCTTTGCTTTTGACGCTGGATTCCATAGTGTGACCCTCCTTTAGTCAGACGAACCGGCGAACTTGAACTGAATGGCGCTGAGGATGGCGATGATGATGGCCAGCACCACGCCCATGGCGTTGCCGTAGCCGTAGTCATTCAGTTTGAAGGCCTGGTAGTAGATGTAGTACATGATGGTATCGGTGGCGTGGTTGGGACCGCCGGAAGTCAACAGCTGGATCAGGGCGTAGCACTGGAAGGTGTTGATGGTGGTGATGACCAGGATGTACAGGGTGGTGGGCATGATCTGGGGCCACTTGATGTGCCAGAACACCTGCAGGTTGGACGCGCCGTCCACCTCCGCCGCGTCGATCAGGGAGGGGTCCACGTTGCCCAGCGCCGCGATGTACAAAACGATGGGCTGGCCGATGGAGGTGGTGAACAAAATCAGGGTGATGCACCCCAGGGCGAACCGGGCGTCGCCCAGCCAGCTGATGTTTTCGTCAATGAGGCCCACGGCATTGAGGACGTAGTTGATCAGGCCGGTGTACTTGTTGAACATCCACTTCCACACCACGGCCACAGCCACGGTGCCGGTGACCACCGGCAGGTAGAAGACACACCGGTAGAAGCTGCGCTTGAAGGAGGACATCTTGTACACCACCGAGCCCACCCACAGAGAGAAGGCGGTGACGGCGGGCACGGCCACAATGACCAGGATGAAGGTGTTCTGCAGGGCCTTGAGGAAGACCGGGTCCTGGAACATCTTGATGTACTGGGCGAAGCCCACAAAGGTCAGTGGCTTGCCCATGCGGTAGTCCAGGAAGCTGGTGACCAGGCACATGACCATGGGCACCACCACGAACAGGACAAAGAAGATGAGTGCCGGCAGCAGGAACAGGTAGGCCGCCAGGGTCTGCTGCCGCACCAGAGCGGAATTGCGGAAGGTGCCCTGGTTGTAGGTCAGGGTCTCGCCGCCGGCGGCGGCTGCCTTGGTTTTGGAAGCCATGAGAAGGCCCTCCTTTACTAGATGGGTCCCGTGTTGGGGGAATGAGCCGGATACAAACAAAGCCCCCGCTCCACCTGTTTGACCCGATGGAGCGGGGGCGGCGGTCCCGCCGGCTGTCAGGCACCGGACGGGAAGTGTCCCCGGCGGCAGGTCATGCCGCCTTGCGTATCAGTTGTTGTCAGGCGGCGCCGTTGATGGCGTCGGCGCAGCTCTGCTGGTAGGTGGCGGTGGCGTCGTCCACGCTCACGCCGCTGAAGATCTGCTGCAGCATGTTCCACCAGGCGGTGCGCTGCTCGGCCCAGCCGGGAGCCACGTTGTAGTAGTCGCCCAGGTACTGCATGAAGCTGGCAAACTGCGCCATGCGGGCTTCATCCTCGGTGCCGGCGTACACATCGCCGAAGGAGGAACGGACGGGGAAGAAACCGGTCAGACGGACGCTCTCGGGGCCCTGCTCGGCGTCGTCGCACAGGAACTTGATGAACTCCTTGGCAGCGGCGGCCTTGGCGTCGTCGCCGTTGTCAAACAGGCCGAAGCCCCAGATGCCGCCGCACAGTTCGGGCACGCCGTCGTCGGAGGGGAAGGCCACCGGCATGGCGGTGAAGGTGACGGACTCGGCGTAGTTGGCCTGGTTGGAAGCGTTCCAGCACAGGGTCATGGCCACGTTGCCGTTGGCGAACAGCTGCAGTTCGTCGCTGGCCTGGGCGGCTGCGTCGTAGGTGATGAGGCCTTCATCCACCCAGTCCACCAGCTGCTGCAGGGCCTTCTTGTTGGCGTCGCTGTCGGCGGTGTAGGCGGTGTGGTCGGCGTTGGTGAACTGGCCGCTGTACAGGTTATTCACCAGAGCGCGGGTGCCCTGGTCGCCGCCCTGGCCGCCGCAGTAGACGATGGCGGTGGTGGAAACGCCGGAATCCTTCAGAGCCTGCAGGGCCTTTTCAAAGTTTTCGGTGGTCCAGGTGCCGTCCTCGTTGATGTACTGCAGGGCGCCGGCAGCCTCGAACATTTCCTTGTTGATGGCCATGGTGTGGGTGGTCATGCACAGGGGGTACTCATAGTAGTTGCCGTCGGTCCACTGGCAGGCGCTGACCACGTTGGCGCTGGTGGCGGAGATGTCGGCCACAGCCTCATCGGTCCACAGGTCGTTCAGGGGCAGCATCTTGCCCTTGGCGCCCCAGTTGGAGACCAGGCGCTCGGGGCCTTCCATGATGATGTCGGGGGTGGTGCCGGCTTCGATGGCGGCGGTGACCTGGTCGTCGCCGTTGGTGTAGTCCAGGTACTCCACGGTGACGCTGATCTCGGGATGGGATTCATTGAACTTGGCGATGAGGCCGTCCACGGTGGCGGCGTCGCCGAAGCTGCCGATGGGGTAGGTCCACAGGGTGATGGCGGTGGCGTCGCCGGAGGTTTCGGCAGCGGCGGAGGTGCCGGTATCGGCGGTAGCGGGGCTGTCGGACGCGGTGCTGGAGGGGGTGCCGCCGCATCCGGCCAGCAGGCTCACGGCCATACCGGCCGCCAGCAACATGGAAAGCTGCTTCTTCATAGTGTTCTCCTTTGGTGTTCGTTCCGTTGTCGGGCGGTGGAGGCCATCGCCCTTTCGTTGATTTCATTTTAGAAAATTATTTTCATTTTGTCTAGGGGCTCTTTGACCAATCTTTTGCATCAATTTTGAACGTTTTACACAAAGGCGGTGGAAAACCGCCCTCTTTTCCCGGAAATACCGTGATTTTTTTTCCACTCCCCTACCCTGCCGCTCCGCCAGGGGCTTTGGGAAGCCCCCTTTTCAGACTTTTGCAAAATGTAAGTTTTTTTCTTTTTCTAAGTTTTCTTTTCCCCCTGCGGGCAGGAAACACACGGCCCGGTGTTTTCCGTTTTTTCGTGATTTTTCGGAGCGGTGTTTTTCTGTTGCACACAACTCCCCCTTCTGTGCGAAGGTCCGCCCCGGTTCCGGGGAAAGTGGGAACCTTTTCATTTTTTCACCCGGTTTTCGGCAAAATATACAAGGTATCGCCTGTATATTGAGCAGGATGCCGCACTTGTCAAACGGCAAACTTTCTTTTATACTAAATATAGAAAATATTTTTCACACATCGGGCCTCCCCCGGGCCCCACAGGCAGGATTCCCTGCGGAAAGGAACGATTCCGAGCATGAAAGAGCAGAGCTTCTGGCAGCTGCTGCGCGACAAACACAACGACCTGACCAAGTCCGGCCGTCTGGTGGCCGACTATCTGGTCCAGCACCCCGAGGAAGCACAGTATCTGTCCATTTCCTCCCTGGCCAAAGAATGCGGCGTGGCCGAGGCCACCATCTTCCGCTTCTGCCGGTCCCTGGGCTTTGACGGCTACAATGAGATGAAGATCGCCCTGGCCCAGGCCAACGCCGCCGCCCAGCCCGCCGCCACCGGCAAACCGGAGCCGGGCAGCGACACTGCCTCCCTGTGCGCCTACGCCGCCGCCGTGAGCACCGCGGCCATCAACGGCACCCGGGACGCCCTGGACCCCGCCGCCGTGGACCGGGCCGCCACCCTTCTGCAGCGGGCCCGGCAGGTCTACTGCTTCGGCCAGGGCGGCAGCCAGGTGCTGGCCAACGATATCTGGGCCCGGTTCGCCACCGTGACCACCAAGTTCCACACCGCCGGGGACAGCCACATGCAGGCCCTCACCGCCAGCCTCATGGGGCCGGAGGACGTGGTGCTGTTCGTGTCCTACTCCGGCGCCACCCGGGATATGCTGGAGACCCTGCGCCTGGCCAAGAGCTGCGGGGCCCGCATCATCCTGATGACCCATTACGCCGACGCCCCCGGGGTAACCCTGGCGGACGTGGTGCTGCTGTGCGGCGCCCAGGAAAGCCCCCTGGAAGGGGGCAGCATCGCCGCCAAGATCGCCATGCTGTATGTGGCGGAGGTGCTGGTGCTGCGCTTCACCATGGACAACCTGGAGCTGACCACCCTGGCCAAGCAGCGCACCTCCAAGGCCCTGGCCCCCAAGCTGCTGTGATTTCCCTGTTTTGCCGCATACAAAAAGCGGAGCGCCCCCAAAGGGGTGCTCCGCTTTTTTTTGGGAAAGTCAGTCCTGTTTGGGGACCCGGGAGTTGAATTTGTCCAGGGCCAGGGCCGCCGCCACGCCCACCACCAGGCAGAGGACGTTCACCACCGCCGCCATGGGGGAGGCGGTGAAGCTGTCCACCGGCACGATCATGAGGGTGGCCGCCAGCACCACCCCGATGATGGCGTGGAAGGCGTAGGGGTAGAACCGGTCGAAGAGGGCGTCCACCGCCCGGGCCAGGCAGATGATGGTAATGATGGCCCCGATGCCCGCCGGGACCAGGATGCCGAATTTCAGGCTGCCCAGGCCGTCCACAAAGGGGGTGTACAGGCCCAGGGGCATGAGCAGGGTGGAGAAGCTCATGCCCGGGGCGATGACGCTCAGCGCCAGGCAGAACCCGCAGAAGAGATACCACCCGAAGTTGGGGGTGATGACCACCGAGAAGAGGTTCAGCCCGATGAGCAGCCCCAGGATCAGGGCAAAAGCGATGCCCAGGGCCAGGCCGCAGCCTTTGGGGCGGCCCTGCTCTCCCGCCTCCCGGAAGAGGGAGGGCAGCATGCCCACGATGAGCCCGATGAACAGGCAGACCGAGGGGCCGGGGTAGCTTTCCAGGAAGAAGGCCAGGATCTTGGCCACCCCCAGGAATCCCACCGCCGCCCCGGCGATGACCGGCAGCAGTTTGGGCACATGGGTGCGGAACTTGTGCAGGGGGTCGCCCAGCAGCTCCATCACCGGTTTGTAGATGCCGAAGACCACGCAGAGCACCCCGCCGGAGATGCCGGGCAGTACCGCCCCCACCCCGATGAGCATTCCCTGCACAAAGCGCAGCAGCAGGCGCAGGGCATTGGGACGTGTTTCGTTCATAATGCAAATCC